>JAGAVZ010000148.1 GCA_017941635.1 Cellulosilyticum sp. | reverse complement strand
GTTAAAATACTGTGCCTCTTCCACACCATTTTGAGCGATATTGTATTGTTCAAAAAAGCTATCGTCATGTCCAACTTTAAATGCCATGTCTATTATCTCATCAATATTATAGGTCATTCCAAGATCACTTAACGGAACTTCTTTAGATACTGTTCCATTTGTAAACACAAGTTGTTGCTTACTGAGTTCGTCTGAAATATTTTGTTCTAATTTTGCTTTGGCTTCTTCTTTTGTTAACCCACCTACAGCTAAATCCTCAATGTATACGTTTTGGGCGAAGACTGTGTCAAATGCCTTAATCTTTGTATACATCACACCTATAGTACCAAGAGATAGACCAATTAGAATAATGACTCCTCCAATGATGCTCCATTTTAAGAGTTTCTTATTACTCATATTGTACCTCCTAGTGATTTATTTAGATTTGTACTAAACTTACTAATAATCCTAATACAACCACAAAACAAATAATGCTTGCAAAAATCTTTTTGTTTTTTTGTCCCCAAGAATACATATTAAAAGGCTGTTTCTTATGACGTTTTGGTTTTACATGATTATTATTAATTTTTTTCATCATCTTCATCCTCCCATGCTATTATAGCATTATTTATACAATAATGACCATCTATTTTTCGCTGTTGTCCATTTTTAAATTGGAGAACAATCATATTTTTATCTAAAACTTCTATAATTTTCCCTGTTCCTAACTTTCGATGCTTAATTTTTTTCCCTGGAACAAACTTTTCTTTCATCTGTAGGTCATTTAGTTCATCAATAAAAGGTGAACTTTGGACAGCTTTTCCGTGTTTTTGAGATGGAACATATAGGAGAAGTTTGGTCTTAGCACGTGTCATACCTACATATAGAAGTCTACGTTCCTCTTCTATTTCTTGTGGTGTAACGCTTTTATGGTATGGAATCATCCCATCTATGACATCAATAATAAACACTGTATCAAATTCCAGACCTTTGGCACCGTGCATTGTTGTTAAAGTAAGGGTTTCAGCGGAATTTTTTTTCGTTGTTTGCTTAATTTGTGTTGCCATATCTATTAAGGCATTTTCCCACTCTTCTAATGAATGATAGTTCTGAGCAGAATCCTCAATATCTTCTAATACCTCAAATAAGCTCATTACAGGCATTTTTCGATAGGCTGCATATTCATTTAGATATTGATCGTAGCCTATATGATGTCTAATATATCGAATGGCTTCTAATAATGGTTTTTCACGTAAAACCTGTAAATCAAATAAAAGTTCTTGAATATAGTTTTTCTGCCATTCTGTTAGAGATTCAATTTCTAATAGATTAAATAAAAAGTTATTTCTTCCTTTACGCGCTATTTCCATACTAACTTTGCTAATATAACGTTTGGGTTTATTAATAATACGATATGCCAAATCTGTTTGGTCTAGACACTTTGCCAAATGCAAATAGCTTAAAATATCTTTGGTAATCCATTGATCATATAAACTGAGCATACCGTCTCTTAAACAAAATGGGATATTTGCAGCTAAAAGCGTTTCCACAATGGGACGTGCTTGTATATTCGTTCGATAAATAACAGCCATCTGCTTTAGTGAGATTCCCTTCTGTCTACGGCTACTAATTTCATGAACAATGTGCATGGCTTCTTCTTTGGCATCTTTACAATACACAATTTGTGGTGTTTCTCCTTTTGGATTGGGCGTTGTAAGTTGCTTTTGATAGCGTACTGTATTTTGATTAATTAAGGCCAAGCTATGTTGCAAAATAGATCCTGAACAACGATAGTTTACATCTAAGTAAATCTCATTTACTTCTTTGAATTGCCTTTTAAAATCTAATAAATAGGAGGGTTTTGCTCCTCTAAATTGATAAATACTTTGATCATCATCCCCTACAACAAAAAGATGTTCGTGATGACTGACAATCAGTCTTAAGATTTCAAACTGAACAAGATTAATATCTTGAAACTCATCTACTAAAATGTATTTGTAATGTTCACTAACAGCATGACACAATGCAGAATCATTTTTTAAAAGATAATAACATTCTACAAGCATATCATCAAAATCAAATAGGCCATGACGTTCCTTATAAGCTTCATAGCGACTGAGAAGCTCTATAAATACAGGTTTTGAAATCCCATTAGGTTGATACAGATTTGGGACAATAAGCTGATTTTTCATTAAGGATAGATGCTTAATGAAACCATCTAAAAATTCATCCCCTTCATCTGTATCCATTTCCTTTAGTAATTGGGTTAATAAGACTTTTCGTTTATCTTCAAGTAATAGTTTTTCTAAATCATAACGTGAAGGCTGAGATTTTCTTAAGATACGATAAAATACACTATGTAGTGTACCAAATGTAATAGGTGCATCGCCAAATAAGTGGAAATAACGTTCTTTCATCTCTTCTGCTGCCATTTTACTAAAAGTAACAACCAAAATTTGACGTGGTGAACAGTTTAACTGAGTGAGCATATATTGTATACGATTAACAATTACTTGTGTTTTTCCTGAACCTGGTCCTGCTATAACAATGGTTGGTTTCAGATCACATGTAACTGCTTTTAATTGATTTGTATTTAAATTCATTTTTTACTCCATTCTATAAGGTCCTATTGAATCCTCTCTTTGAAATTATAGACAAATTATATTATAATAAACAAGATCTTTTTAGAAAAGAGGAGAAAATATGAATTTAGGGTGGATCCCTTCAATGGGAATGTATTTAATGGGGATTTTTATTATTGCTTGTACCTTTAAACAGGTTCTAAGAAAGACAGCACCATCTACAAAAGCGAATCTGGAAACTTTATTAGAAGCAGAACATGAGGCACAATATACACGTTCAAAATCATTGCCCTCAGAACTTTTACTCCATGTAGATTTCGAAAAATATCCTAGTGTGCAACAGATGGACTGTCAAAAAAAGTATCAACAGTTGATGCGCTATGCTCATTTATCTATGATTAATTTACAGGGGAAAACTAATTTAGAGCTAAAACAAACCTATGGGCCTCAGACTCTTGAACTTATAGGACAATATGAAAAAAATTATTTTGGCTTTATGGATATTTCTATTCAATATGGTAAAATACTATATGAAAATGGATACTTGCTTGAGGCTAGACAAACACTTGAGCAATGCCTCTTATATCAGTGTGATGTATCCAAATGTTATATTTTACTCATTGAAATTTATAAAGCATTAAACGATGAACAAGCTCTAAATGAATTAGAAATCATTATTCAAAGGGAAATGAGTCAATCTCCTTTTTTACATAAAGTACTTGCAATACTTAAAACAAAATAGGTAATAGAAAGAGAGATTTTAATGAATATCGGAATATTTTCAGATACTTACTCACCACAAGTAAACGGTGTCGTAAGCTCTATACTAACATTAGAAAAAAAACTACGAGAACAAGGACACAATGTCTATGTATTTACAATCAGTCATCCAGATGCTGAGCATGACTCGCCTTATGTCTATCGTATGGCAAGTGTCCCATTTATTTTTCTTAAAGACCATCGTGTAGGAATTGTTTATTCCAATAAGGCAGTTCATAAAATTAAACGCTTGAAACTAGATTTAATTTTGTCTCAAACAGAATTTTCAATGGGGATTTTTGCAAGAATGATCGCAAAAAAATTAAAGGTCCCTATTATTCATACGTATCATACAGTTTATGAAGACTATATGCATTATGTTTCAAAAGGAATTGAGCTTTCACCACGTCTTGCACGTAAGTACAGTAAATCCTTCTGTAATCATGTAGATGGTGTTATCGCACCTACTAAAAAGACAGAAAAGCTTCTTAAAAGCTATGGTGTCAATAAACCGATACGTATTATTCCAACAGGTATTGATTTTACACCTTTTAAACCAGAAGGTTATATGGCAAGTGAAATTACCCGTTTAAAAGAAGTATTTCAAATTCCTCAAAATGACCCTATCGTTCTATTTGTGGGACGTGTCGCAAAAGAAAAAAGTATCGATGTACTTATTAAAGCCATGCCACTTCTTTTAGAAAAGGTTCCTTCAGCAAAATTACTTATTGTAGGAGATGGGCCTGCCAGATTAGAATTAGAAGAACTTGCGCATACATTAGGTGTACGCCAGACAGTTATTTTCACAGGGATGCAACCATGGAATACAATTGGGCGAATGTATCAATTAGGTGATGTATTTGTAAGTGCTTCTGTCACAGAAACCCAAGGTTTAACCTTCGCAGAAGCAATGGCTGCTGCTCTTCCTGTTGTTGCTATGGAAGATGAAAGTATTGCTGGATTTGTAAGAGATGGATATAATGGACGTTTATTCCATAATGTGAAAGAACTTGCTAGTGCATTATATGATGTATTAAGTGATACTCAGTATCGTGATAAGTTAAGTCAAAATGCACTACATTCTATTAAACCACTTTCTGCTGAAACATTTGGATTAAATGCCGAGGCATTTTATCTAGAAATTTTAAACCAGTATCATGGTGTACAACAACAAACGCCATCTAAACATCATTTTAAATTACCTTTTAAAAAATAATAGGAAAAGCGAGT
>JAGAVZ010000147.1 GCA_017941635.1 Cellulosilyticum sp. | reverse complement strand
GTAATCAAGCAACTGGACAGATTAAACATCTAATATTTGGATAAATATACTTGTATTCAATTTCAATAGGGATAGTATACTTTTAACAATTTCCATATTTATCCTCTATCTTAATTAAAATAAACTAGCACATGTCGTTATGATAGTTTGGGATTTTTATAAAGATATGAGAGCATAAACTACAAAATTTGTAAGTAAGTTAGTAGTAAAGGTGAAAGTGAATCGGATAGAGTTATCTTTAAGATTCACTTTATACACCTTATTAAAATTTTATATCCGACTTATGACGTACTTTTCAAAAATAAGATGCGGTATTCTAGTCAATCTGAGCTATTCTGAAGACGGGCCTAAAAATCCGTTTAAGGGCATATCGATGAAGTTCCTGGTGTTGGCTTGTGACGCCCCGTTATGGGCTGAGACTGGGAGTTAAGGTTTGTGGGCGATCCATAAGGGCATATGGGCGTTGACCCACTTACCGTGGAGACCTATTCTTGTGCATTATGCCAAGTGCATGATGTATGACTTAGGATGGAACCTACCATGCGGTGATTAGCTGTGGGTAGAGTAGCCTTCCTTGAGTGAAGACAGGGGGATATTCATTTACCAAGTCGATCTTCGGCCAAAGATCGTACTTTGGATTGTGGATAGAAACCTTATTCGCAAAAGAGGATAGGAATAGAGCAGGTTGTTTAAGGAAAACTTCTAGACCGTTTCGTATGAAGGTCACATTTGGATTACAGTGTGGTTAAAGGCAATCTGGCCTTCTAACATGATGTGTTAGAAAGACTCCTTTAAAGGGAAACCGCTTATTTGGCGACAAAAAAGTAGGGGCTTGGGAAAACCTGCTAGACTATATGCCACAAAATTTACAAGTGTGATTGTCTTACTTTTGAAAAGTGTGTGATAAGTCGAATATCAAAGGAGCATAAAAATGGCAAAGAGGATTAAATTCAAACAAGTTAAGGTAAAAAAGCAGAGTGCTAAGACGTTGCTTTTAATTACAGGAATTACATTTGTTATTGCCATGCTTTTTAGTTATATATTTGAAGTCCTATTAGCGGATGTACCACTTTTGGTTGCGTTCTTTTTGCTAATAGGTATTATAGTTGTAGGAATTATTTTTGATGGTATGGGAAATGCTGTAGTAGCTGTTGATGAAGTGAGTTTTCATTCTATGGCAGCATCAAAAGTAAAAGGTGCCAAAGAAAGTATTACACTTATTCGCAATGCACCCATGGTTGCTAATTTGTTTAACGATGTGATTGGTGATATTTGTGGGATTATTTCGGGAAGTACAGCAACAGCTATTGTACTTTCTTTGGAAACAGGCTTTGGTATACAATCTGTTTTATTATCCATTGCTATGAGTGGATTTGTTGCCGCTGTAACAATAGGTGGTAAGGCAGTTGGAAAGAGCTTTGCTATTGCGAGAGCGAGATATATTGTGTATTATGTAGGTATAGTCATATATTATATGAAGAGAGTATTTGGCAGATTAAAGACTAATAAAAAATAGTAAAATGGCAATCTACAAAGGTTGTCATTTTTTTAAGCAGTATATAAAAGGAGACTACAAATGTTGGAGTTATTAAAGACAATCCATAGTCCTGAGGATGTAAAAAAATTAAGTGTGGAAGAGTTAGATATACTTGCAAAAGATGTCCGTACTTTTTTGATTCAATCGATTTCTCAAACAGGTGGACACTTAGCATCAAATTTAGGTGTAGTAGAGTTAACAATTGCAATGCACTACGTTTTTAACTCACCAGAAGACAAATTTGTGTGGGATGTTGGTCATCAGTCTTATGTGCATAAGATTTTAACAGGTCGTAGAGCAGGCTTTAAACATTTACGACAATTAGATGGAATGAGTGGTTTCCCAAAACGTAAAGAAAGTAAACATGATGCCTTTGAAACTGGACATAGTTCGACGTCAATTTCGGCGGCATTAGGAATGGCAAAAGCACGCGACCTAAAAGGAGGTAACAATCAAGTTGTCGCTGTTATTGGAGATGGTGCTTTAACAGGTGGGATGGCATTTGAGGCACTTAATAATGCAGGACGTGCCAATAGTCATCTAATTGTTATTTTAAATGATAATGAAATGTCCATTTCTAAAAATGTAGGTGGACTTGGAAGATATTTAAATAAATTACGTTCTAGTAAAGATTATCTTAAAGCAAAAGAAGACGTAGAAGATGTCTTGCACAAAGTACCTGTTGTAGGCGAACAAATGGTACGTACGATTAAGAAAACCAAAGAAAGTGTTAAAAGCTTTGTTATTGAAAATACTTTATTTGAACAATTAGGTTTTACTTATCTTGGGCCTGTAGATGGTCACGATATGATTGAGTTAATAGAAATTCTTAATAATGCTAAAAACATGAAAGGGCCTGTTTTAATTCATGTAAAAACGAAGAAAGGAAAAGGTTATCGCATAGCTGAGAAGAGACCTTCTAAGTTCCATGGGGTATCCCCATTCCATATTACTACAGGTGAAAGTAAATCTAAATCAGAAATCGTTACTTTTTCAGATGCTTTTGGCAGTAGTGTATTAAATGCTGCGGATAGCAATGAAAAGGTAGTTGCCATTACAGCAGCCATGCCAGAAGGAACAGGGCTTAAAGAGTTTGCAAAAGCCTATCCACGTCGATTCTTTGATGTAGGTATTGCGGAAGAACATGCTGTGACTTTTGCAGCAGG
>JAGAVZ010000146.1 GCA_017941635.1 Cellulosilyticum sp. | reverse complement strand
TTTTTAACAAAATTAGTGCTATATTCCTACAATTCCAAGCTGAATTGACTCTCTATATATTTTCAATACTAACCTTCTTACTCAAGGAGCAAATAATCCGTCTTGGAATGCCAGATAAACTCGTATACAAAATAACTTTTCCACCCCATAGAGTCTGTATATATTTCAGTGTTTCTGTTGCATAAGCTAGATTGAGTTCTCTGCCATCTTCAACATGTTCGAGTAACAAAGTGTTTTCTGCATGCATCACATCTTTTACTTGAACAATTGGCATGCCGCCCATCCCTACCTCACTTGCTAAGGTATTGCGAATCTTTTTATACCCTTCGCTGTCTGCTACTTCTGAAATAATATAATAGCGTTCTTCCTCTTGGAATTGGCACAAATTACTTTCTAATGCAATTTCTAGATTAAGATATTTTCGAATAAAAGAAGCATCTCGTTCTTGTTCTCTAATTGGTAAGAGCTGTTTAAAGTCCCCATCAAATTGATTATATAAGTGTTCCCAAATTTTAAAACCTAGATGATATGGATTTAGGCTACCTGGAGACTGACAAACAACACCATTATGCACCTTATAAAATTCTAGCATCATTTCCTGTGGTAAATTGAGCCGTTTAACAATATTGTAATGGCAGAATGTTGCCCATCCCTCATTAATAATTTTAGTCTCTATCTGTGGATAGAAATATTGACTTTCTTCTTGCACAATCTGCAAAATATCCTTTTGCCATTCTTCTAGTTGACCATAGCAACTTAAAAATTCTAGTAAATTGGTATAAGGATACTCTATTTTTTCTCCTTCTACAATCGGTGTCTTTCTAAAAGAATGACATTGGTATTTAATTGAATGGGCTGCATCTAGTATGCACTCTACTGCTTCATAACCGATACTAGGATCATGAATATAGCTACGAATACGGTCTGCATGATTTTTAAACTTTTCTACAGTGAGTTTGGCATTGGTATAATCTTTAAATAGTCGATTATTTTTGAAGAAGTCATTATGTCCATAGACGTGTGCAATAGTTAAAATCTGTAACAAAAAAGTATTATCTTTCATCAGATAGGCAATACATGGATCAGAATTAATAACCATTTCATAGGGTAATCCAGTTAAATTATATTTATAAGCTGTTTTTAGGCGATCATAGGTCTTTCCATAACTCCAGTGCGAATAATGTGAAGGCATACCTACATAAGCTTCATAACAGAGCATATCTTCAAAACTAATAATTTCAAATTCTTGTGTATAGTAATCTAGGCCCATTTCTCTAGCTATCGCTTCAATTTGCTCATTGTATCTTACAAGGTCTTTGACGGTGTAGTTCATAGCTGCACCTCCTGCTTTTTACCTTTAGACTCTATGGCAAGCATTTCAACAAAAGCTGGCCAAACATCTTCCTTTCTAGAAATCTTTACAGCTGTAAAATTAGATTTTTCAATATCTTCTAAGTAACGACTCATAATTGTACTGGTATAGCTACTTGTTTTAATTTCACCATAACCAAACAAATTACTGATTTCACATAATTTATTACCAAGCTCTACTGCTCTGTCATTATCCTCTCCCCAGTTGTCTCCATCACTACAATGAAACGTATAAATATTCCAATTGCTTGGTGGATAGCGTTCTTCAATGATTTCAATGGCTTTTTCATAACCACTACTAATGTATGTTCCACCACTTTCTCCACGATGAAAGAAGTCATTTTCTGATACTTCCTTGGCAACTGTAGTATGGGCAATAAAAGCAATTTCTACATTGATATATTTAATACTTAAAAATTGATATAATAGGAAATAAAAACTTCTTGCTAAATATTTTTTTGTTTGCCCCATAGATCCAGAGGTATCCATAATGCAGATAACAACTGCATTAGAATCTCTCTTGAGCTTAGGTTTCTTATAAAAATACTTTAAATCATCTTGATGAAAAGGTACCCTTTCCATTGTACTTGAATCACGTCCTGTTTCATCTAGAGAACGGGTCATTCTCTTTTCTCTCTTAATCTTTTCTATAACGGTATGCTTTTTAGACAGTCTACAACGTGCCCCTTGGTCTCTTACGCCACTGCGTTTAGAGCCATATTGTGTCTCAATCTGATTAAATTGTTTGTGTTTTAAGTAAGGTAAACTAATATCTTCAAATAGATAATGTATTGCTTCTTCTACTGTGATTTCTGTTTCATAGATATCTTCGCCTTCTTCATTACCTGCACCATCTTCCCCTTGGCCATTTTCATCATAGCTTTTTTTAGGAATTTTTTGTCCCTTACCTTCTCCGCCAGTCCCTGATATCACACCTTGTTTGTTTCTACCATATTTAAAGTAATATTCTTTCAATCCCTTAATTGGAATTTTGATTTTTTTATTTTTACCTTTGCCAATAATACTTTCATCAGAAATGATACTGCCTATATTCTCTTTGATACTTTTCTCCACTAATTCTCTATGCCTTCTACGATCCTCAACACTTCTATCTCTGCTATGGGGTTGGAACTCTTTAAAAATCGTATCACTATTCATACGCATCCCTAGTCTTTCCATAAATTATTGGCAGCATATTTTAGGATGACATTACAACAGTGATTACAATAGCCATTTGCTTTCATTTCTTCCACCATAGCATCATATTTTACATTCTGTTCTTTGTCTCTTACCTTACTTTGTGTAATGATACGAGATAATTCTCTAACAGAAGCCGTAAGTTTCTTCTCAATTGCTTCTTTAAGTGGTTCGTAGCAGCTATAATCTACCTTGCCACCATTACGTACAATTGAGAACATATAAGCCGTAACATCCTGTCTGAAGCCTTTTGCGCCTGCTTGTGTTATTCCCAGTTGTTCTTCAATAGAACGCATAAATTCTTCATCAGGCGTCAATTCTTCACCTGTGTTTGGATCTTTAAGTTTAGTTTTATTGGCATAAGCCTCTGCATGGTCTAAGTAGTTGTTGAATAAATCCTCTGCCTGCTCTTTGTAACCATGAATAAAGGCTTTGGTAACTTCTTTCTCGAGAATTTTATGGTATTCTTTCTTCACAGTTTCTTGTAAGAAACCTAAATATTTTTTCTTTAACTCATCTGAGATAGTCATTTCTTTGACTTCTCTAAGAAGAACATCAATCAGTCCAATCGGATTAATACAGTGAGTTTCAGATTCAGAAAGAGCTGTATCAATTGCTTTAAAGATGAAACGTGTTGATACACCTGACATCCCCTCACGCTCTGCTTCATCTCTAAGTTCTAGAATATCGATACGCTTAGTTGTGCCTTTTTCTATAATTTCTTCTCCATTATAAATTTTAAGTTTGGTAAGTGGATCCACTTTAGCAGATGGAGAAAGTCTTGTAAGAATTGCAAACATCGCTGCCATCTCTAAGGTATGTGGTGCAATATGTGATTTAAAGTTAGCATGCTTTAGCATTTTTTCATAAATCTTAACTTCTTCGTTAAGCTCTAAGCAATAAGGCACTTCAATCTTAACAATACGGTCTAAAATTGCCTCATTGGTATGATCTGCTTTAAATTTATTCCATTCTGCCTCATTAGAGTGTGCTAAAATAACACCATCGAAATAAATCATTGCATTCTTACCCGGTGAAGGAATATTCTTCTCCTGAGTTGCCGTAATCATCGTATGTAAGTATTCCACATCATTCTTAAAAACCTCTATAAATTCTACAATGCCTCGGTTACCAACGTTAAAAGCACCGTTTAAGGATAAAACTCTAGGGTCGTCTTCTGGATAAAGGTCCATCTTAGAAATATCTACTGAGCCTACTAAAATAGACGTGTCTTGATTATTAGGATCTACAGGTGGTACAACACCAATACCCTTTCTAGAACGGACAGAAAAATCTGTTTGTACAACTGGGAAACGTTCATATTCTCCATTAAATTCATGGATTAAACGATATTTACAGACTGGGCACAAATCTCCCTCAATCTTAATCCCTAGTAACTCTTCTATTTGACCACGTAAATGTTTTGGTAATAAATGCAGTGGCTCTTCTCGCATCGGACAACCTTCCAGTGCATAAACTGATGGACTATTTTCTAGCAATCTCTTTACTGCATCAATTAAAGATGATTTTCCTGCTCCAACAGGTCCTACTAAATAAAGTACCTGTCTAGATTCTTCACCTTTCATGGCTGCAGAACGGAAATAACGAGCAATTTTCATAATCGTCTTATCAATACCAAAGAAGTCATTTTTAAAGTAATCATAACGTTTAAGTACTTCTTTTCCATAAATACGCATCAGTCTTGCATCTTCTTCTGTCTTGATATGTTCCACACCTGGTTCCATGAGTAGGTCATAAATACGTTCATGTGCAAGTTTGTAAATACTAGGATCTTCCTTTAGAATATCTAAATACTCTAAAAAGGTGCCTTTAAAGCGGTCTTTCCTTCGTTCCTTTCGATCTTCTAGAATAAGTTTAGAAAAATCCACCATATATTTCACTCCTTTTTACACTAAGGTCTCTATAAAATATATGGTGGATTTCATCAATACATGCTTATTTTTTATGCATTATAGTAAGTTGTACAATATTGCTTAATATCACTATAAGCGTAATAGACTTCACCTTGCTGGTCCTCAACACTCTTTAAATGCCTAAGTGGCACATTTTTAAAACATGCAGCCATATATTCTTGCGGAATATAAAGCTCATTTTCAATCAAAGCGCCTTTTACACTATATTTCATATAACAAAAAGACTTTTTAATTTCATTCTCTAGTGTATGATGAATTCTAAGAGGTAAAGATAATTTTTGCATAGTTTCTTGCAAACGTTTTTCTCCCGTTAATGTATAGTCTTCTTTTCCATTTGAACTAAGTTGTGCCATATCTACATTCATATAGATAATTCCTCTTAGGCGAGGATATTTACCTAGTACCTCATTATAAAATAACTTCAGCTTCTCCTGTGTTTCATAGATCGTATAAGCATGGTCTACTTTTGAATAATGCGATACTGCTAATGCAGAAATAAGCATAGGCTTTTTAGATTGAAAAGATTTGTACCAATAGTCTAGTTGACCTATGCCATCGTAAGTATAACGCTCTCCATTTTTATATTTTGGAATGTAAACATTAAGTCCTACCCAATCCACATATCCGCCACCTGGATAATAGAGTGCCATATCCGAAATCCTAGCTTCATCTGTACTCCATACAATGACAACATCGGATAAATACTTATGCAAAATTTCATATGCTCTTTGGTAAGTTTCTCTATAAGAACTTACGGTATAATCCTTCTCAGTTAAAGGATAAAGTTCAATGAATGTAGGCACATGATAACTCAGCTTGAGGTCAAAAATAAGCTGATATAAGGGTGTTAAATCATAGTCTTTTCCTAAAATAAGCTTAATATATGGCGTTTTTTTCTGTGCGATGCACTTTAGAATATCTTGCTTTGAAATACCTTCTTCTGCATTATAATTAAAGACCTTAAAAGTCTGTGGTTGTCCCATTAGTATTTCATAAGCTGATAAATCACCTTGAACATAAACATCATTTTGGACATAAGCGCCTGTATAAATACCTCTTTGTGGCTCATATTTACCAGAAGTAACTTCTTCTAGTACATAGAGCTCTATAGGTAATGCTTTTTCATCTAAATCTTCCATTACAACAACTTCATCATCAAATAAGGTATATTTATGATACCCTATAGTTACTACAACTACTATTAAACACATCACTACTAACCATTTCTTAAGAGTTGTGGATCTCATCTTACTCACCTCCCTTAGATTATTGTCAGTATTTACCTATTCTATACACTTTGAGTTTAACTTTCTGCTTGTTTCATTCTCATATAATTTTCTAATGCTTTTAAATAGTGTAGGTAAATTCCTCTCTCAATAAAAATTTGATACTTTTTATCAAATTGTTCATATGGAATGGATTTTCTTCCTCCGCTTTGTGCTGCTTCATAAAGTTCATTTAGGACTTCGATAGGGAGAAAATAGTATTCATTATATTTCTTGAAATGCACAATTAGGAAGGCAATGCCACCTTGCCTATTAAATTCCTTCATAAATTCTACCTGGTGGTCATGAATATTACTCATTGGTAAGAAGTTTTTAGTTGTTTCTTTTGCATCAAAACAAATAGCTACGCCTTGTACCACACCTATATAATCTACTGTACTTTTTTGCTCAAAATATGCCAATGTAATTGTTCTGCTTTCTGAATCAATACGAATAGGTTTAATAGGTGTAGGTACTTTTTGCACAACTGCCAGTCGCTTTTCCCTATATAATTCATTGGTTCTATTAATTTGTTCTTCTAAATCGTCCCCTCTAAGACCTCTACTATTCCAGTAACCCATCTTCCTTCTCCTTTATCTTGATTTTTTGTAAATTTTTAGTTATTATTTAATTATGACTTTTAATTGTTTTATATTAAACTTTTTCTTATAATTCTTTGATACTTATCTTTATTCTAATCTTTTCTTCTTTAGATAAAAACTCAAAATACTACTTTAGCTTGTTATCCTTTTGGTTTATCTTATATACCTTTTTATTTTTGCTTTTATAGACAAACCATCACGCTATCACATTTCATCATACTATAAATCTCTAAATGATTTTTAATTCCATATCGGAGGTGATCGTATTTTACGCTATGTTGCTTTTTTAATCAAATGTAGTCGTAATCATCTAAACTATTTTTCATCACCCGCCATAGACAAAGCTAAATTACTTGCTGAAAATAATTTGTCCTTCTTAGCAGGGATTCACTATATGAATTGCCAGGAATATACTGAGGCATCTTCTTGTTTTGAAAAGTCTCACGCCTACAAGCATCTAATTATTGCTTATGCTAAACAAGGAGCTTATAGCCAAGCCCTAGACCTGGCAGATGAAAAAGGTTTTTATGAAATTGGCGCCAAAATTGCTTCTCGTATCCAAGATTTTAGACAAGCTGCTTATTTCTATAGTTTTTTTGAACCTAATCATGCTGCTAAATTATATCGTGACTTAGCTTGCTATTATGAAGCAGGTTATTGCTATCTTACACAATACGATGCACTCAATGCCATTGATATGTTTCGTAGATGTCGTGATAAAATCAAACGTTCACGCGGCCTTAAAGAAGTTTCTGATTATGCCCTTGTGCTGTATCTCAAAAAAGAGTATATGACCGCATTTCGTATTTTTATTGCACTAGATGACTTCTATTCTGCTCTTGAATGTGCCAAAAAGCTTAAAGAGGAAAAGTTGATTACTTCATGTAAAATGCTTATTGGCTATCAAGAAGCGAGCAAACAGCGTTATCATTTTGCTGCACAATGCTTTGAATCTTTTGCGCCTCATAAAGCACTCTGTTTTTATGCTAAAGCCGGTGATTATGATGCTCAAGTCAAACTTCTTCTAGAACATGGCGACTATGAAAAGGCCATTCAAGTGTGTATGATTCATCAAAACTTAAATAAGGCCTATGAAATTGCTTCTGTTTATAATCCTGAACTTTTATCTTCTTAAACAATCTATCTATAATCTAACTACATAATCCATCTTTTACCTAGATTAACTATTCAAGCATCAATATCCTACTGATTCACTTTAAACTTATTTGTAACATAAAATATCTCAATCGGGCAATGATAAAAACACTTTAAACAGATTTCTTTTATTACAAGAAAAGACTTCATACTAAAAGTTTGAGCTACTTTATAATAGCTTTACTTTCTAGTATGAAGTCCTTTTTTTATAAAATATGCTCACCCGCACAAATCTCTGAGTAGATTTTTGGTGCTGGCACTGTAAATACACGATCTTGTAAATATTCTAATGGTGCTTTGCAAAGTTCAAACTTTACTTTGTACGCACATAAAATTTGATATTTTAAACCATATTTTTGTTCAAAATATTGATTTTCTAGTGCATCTCCATATTTTGGATCTCCAATGATTGGATGCCCAATTTGACTTAAATGTGCACGAATTTGATGCGTTTTCCCTGTTACCAGTTGTACTTCTACTAATGTGTAACGACCATTTGTTTTTAATGGTAATAATCTTGTTTCTACTGGTTTTGCTCCGGGTACATATTCATTTGTAATCGTTACTTCATTTTTACCTTCTGCTCTCTTATGATAACCTTTTAAAATCATAGGTGCTGTAACACGACCTAATACAATACACATATAATATTTAGAGATTTCTTTAGTTTGAAGCATGCTGCTTAAACTTTGAAGGGTCGGAATATTTTTCCCAATTAAGACGATACCTGCTGTATTACGATCCAAACGATTACATGGCGCAGGTGTAAAGCCTTTACTTACTTTTGGATTATAACTTCCATTCTCTTGTAAATAATAAAGGACTTCGTCTGCTAAAGAATGGCTATCTGGTGTGTCTTTTTGTGTTAAAAGTCCCATTGGTTTATTGACAATTAAAAGATTTTCATCTTCGAAAACTGTCTCAAAATGAATATCTACTTTTTTGATGTTTTTTTCAGATTCTAGTGTAGAGAGCTGTTCTTCTCTAAAAAATAACTTAATTTCATCACCTACACATAAAATCTCATTACCTTTTGGTTTTTTCCCATTGTATTTAATTTTATTGGTACGCATACCCTTATAAATTAAACTTTTTGGGCATTGGTTAAGATATTTTAATAAAAATTTATCTAATCTTTGATTTGCTTCTAATGCTGTAATTTCAATTTGTCTCATTCTTTCACCACTTACATTAAGATCTCACTAATCTTTTTGGAATAAGCTTCTAAATAATCAGTTCCTTCACCTTGATGCTTACTGATTGTTTCCATTTCCTTCTTGATTCGATTAGTATGTTGTTTCATTTGGCTAACATCTTGGGCTACTAAAAAACAAAGATGCTGCGATGCAATCCCAAACTGACCTAGTAAAACTTTTATATCTTCTCGATACTGTGTTATTTGCTGTTTGGTATATGCAATAAAATAAATTTTACTCTCCGTCACCATAATATGCTCAAAAGGTGCTGTACCTTTTTCTAGTGGTACAATTGCACTGTGATAAATATGATAATTGCCACTTATGCTTTCAAGCATATTGGCTCTTTCAAAATCCCCATCATTATAACGGCTAAAACTAATTAGACGTGTAATATATAGTGCCGCTACAATAGCTGTTAAACATGCACTTACTGTAAATAAATTTGCTCTTGTTTTGGTAATTAAAAGTCCTACTCCAAATGTCACCAAAACAACTGCTGTCCAAATAATACTATATATTAGATATTTTTTCTTTTGCTGTGCAATATAATTCTTTTCCTGTAATATCACGTTCTCACCCATTCTGAATAAATCATTATGCCCTTTATTATAGCAAAAACTTTTCTATTCGTATACTCTTTCTAACAGAATCGACAAAAAAGTCCCTAAATACAGGGAATGCACATTTTGATCTATTGCATTGTACTATATTAGGGACTTTTATTATTGTTTCTATCTATAGATTTAAACTGTTGTTTCTACTTCAAATGTTGTTTTTGCTTGCTTAATTGCTTGTGTATTACCAAATACACAGTAGTGATTTTGGTCCATACATGCTCTAATCATTGGCGCAAAACTTCTAAGTGTATCTACTGTTGTTTCAAATAGTTCATCTCTTGTTTTTTGTAAATCCGCCTTTTCAATGTTCATTAGATAATAGATTTGACCTGTTTTTCCTTCAGTAACTGGCGTAAATGGGAAGTCCATCTGACTAATTGTTCCAATAAGGTATTGTAAACTTTCACGCTCAGAAAGCTCCATATTTTCTACAAAGTCTGCTACCTCTTTATAAATATCAAGTGTTTGATCTAGATTCGGATCACGGTAGGATACAAAGAACATATTACCGCTCTTTCTAAAGTCACAGAAACAACCATATGCACCATTTTGGACACGTACTCTAGTCCATAAATAGGCCATAGAAAGAATTGTTTTAAGCATTTGTAAACCACCATTATATTCATATCCTAATGCTTTGAAATTATATCCTGATGCTACATAATTTACATTACTTGGATAAATAAGTGCTTCTTTTTCTTTTGTAATAGCAAAATCTTGATTAAACGCTTCTACCTCTACTGCTGGTATCTTGCTTACTTCATTATCAATCTTTTGAACTACTTCATCTACTACATCTTCATCTACTGTCAATCCAACAACTAAACGATTACGATTTGCTAAAAAGTTATATGCCTCTTTAAGATAAGCTACTGTTTCATCTTGCATGCTCTCCCAGTTCTTTTCAAGATCACATACAAAGTGATAGAATGCTAGGCCTCTTGCTTTTTCTTCAAAATGCTCTGCATTGGATAAGTGTGCAAGTAATCTACCATAAGCTACTCTATGACCATCTCCACTGATTGAAGATTCCATAAGTGCTTTCATCTCACGAATAATTTCTAATAAACGATCTTTATTTTCAAATGAGGTATTCATCACAACCTCTCTCATGAGTTTCACTTGCTCTTCTACTTCGCTTAAAAGTGCTTTAGATTGAACAGAGAAGATTGGTAAATATCTTTGATCCTCTTTTGTATTATTTAATGCTTGAATATGGAAACTCATACTTCCAATATGTTCATCCATATAACTTGAAAGATTCTCATAGGTAAAGTTTGCAGTATCTAGTTTTCCAAGCATTCCTACCACCATACCAAGGTATGGTACATATTTATCCTCAATACCTGTTAATTTGATAAACCAGTTCACATAGGCAATTTTATTTGTAAAAATTGGGCTCACTACATACTCAATATCATTCACTTTACGAGTTATAAAGGTCGGATATTTTGCTTCTCTTCTTAAATCTTCACGTTTTAATAAAGGAATGCATAATGCTGCATTAGGATCTTCTTCTTTATCTTGGAAAGCATTGAAAGCCTTAGTCTCTTTAATAAGTTTCTGAAGCTCCGCTTCACTTAGACTTGCTTTATAATCTGCTAATTTCTTTGTCACTTCATCTTCATTTTCTTTTTCAAGACCTACTTTTGGATAAAGTGCCACTTTACTACAGTGTGTATTGTTTAATAAATATTTCTTAATTAAGTCTTTGAAATACTCTGGTCCTTCTGCTTTTAATTCTTCTAAAGTCTTTTCATATTCTAAATAAATAAATGGTGATGCATCATGAATCCAGCTCTTCATACTTGCAAGGGCATAGAATAATCCTTTTGAATAACCACTTGCATCGCCTTCACGCATGTCAAATTCTTTAACTTGCATTGCACCCTTTAAGAGATGTTCTGGTAAACCTTCTTCCGCATACTTTCTAAATGTTTCATCTACTAATTCATAGAAACGCGTTTCTTTTTCTGGTGCAACATTTTTCGCTACTACACTAAATACAGGTTGTTTTAAATGTGTTTGAAGTGCACCATACACATCATCGCCAATCCCTTCTGCAATGAGTGCTTTCTTAAGTGGAGACGCAGGTGTATCTAATAAAACATATTCTAAAATAGACATGCCAAGCATAGTCTTACGGCAAGTAATATCCCCTACCACATAGTTATAGGCTAAGAATAAACCATTATCTTTACCTTCTGTCGCTGAGTAATAGCTCTTATATGAAATCACTTCTTCAAACGGCTTTTGTGTTGCAATTTGACTCTCTACTTTTAGGTAATCAAATTTTGATAGGTAATTTTCATCAATATAGGCTAGTGTTTCCTTAGGATCCATATCACCATATAAGCAAATGTATGCATTGGATGGATGATAATACGTTTTATGGAAGTTGATAAAGTTTTCATAAGTTAAATCTGGAATATTTTTGGGTGCCCCACCTGATTCATTGACATAGGTTGTGTCCGGGAATAAGGTTTCTTTAATCAGCCTAAAACCGATTTCTTCTGCAGAAGAAAATGCCCCTTTCATCTCATTATATACAACCCCTTTATACTCAATAGGATCTTCTGGATTTTCAATATGATAACGCCATCCCTCTTGCATCATAATTTCTTTATGTTTATAAATGTTTGGGAAGAAAACAGCATCTAAATAAACATCCATCAAGTTGTGGAAGTCCTTATCATTTTGACTTGAAATTGGATAAAGTGTTTTATCTGGATAAGTCATTGCATTTAAATACGTATTGAGTGAGCCTTTTGCAAGTTCTACAAATGGGTCCTTTAATGGATATTTTGCTGAACCACATAATACGGAGTGCTCAATAATATGTGCTACACCTGTGCTATCAGATGGTGGTGTACGAAAGCCAATACAAAAGCTTTTATGTGGATCTTCATTAGCCATAAGAAGTATTTTTGCTTTAGTACGTTCATGTATATAAATAGCAGCTTCACTATCAATTTCTTTGATATATTTAGCTTCTTGTAATAAATAGTTTTTGATTGGATAAGCCACAGCTTTACCTCCTATTTGTTTTATTTTATATGTCTAGTTTCTAAACAGTAATATAATTATAATCTCTAATATATTCTTTGTCTATGCTATGAGAACAGCTACCTTTTACTTATTATTATGCTTATAAAATCAAAAAAAATAACACCCTGAGGTGTTATTTTTACTCTTCTTGTTCTAATTGTGCACTCATTTCTTTGAGTTCTTGTCTGTTATCATAAACGTCACGAAGTAAATCTGTAATATAGGATTCAAACGCTTGAACCTCTTGATGAACCGATTCTAAAGTAAATTTCAAACGCTGCTCCACATCTTTACATGTATCTTGTGCATAAGCAACTGCACCCATATGCATTTCTTTTGCATCTGCCTTGGCTGTAGCAATAATATTTTCTGCACGTTCCTTAGCAAATTCTGTGATTTGATCACGTTCAATCATCATCTGCCTTTGTTCACGTGCTTCCTCAACAATGATATGTGCTTCTTTTTCTGCTTGATCTAAAATTTTATTACGCTCATCCATAATCCATACAGATTGTTGAACTTCTGTTGGTAGTTTAAGTCGGATATCTCTAATAATCTCTATCATCTGATCTTTATCAATTGCAACTTTACCAGATAAAAAATTAGTTTTACCTTCTTCGATTAAATCTTCAAGTTGATCAAGTAAAACTACAATTTCTCCACACCTTGCATCTTCCACTTTTATTACCCCTCTACTTTTATATTTTTTATAGTTTTAAGAGCTACTTCCGGTACCATCCAATCATAATCTCCCTTAAATCTCACTAATTCTCTTACACTACTTGAACTAATACACGCATATTCAGGTGCTGTAATTAAAAAGAGTGTTTCAAGTTCAGAATTTAATTGTTTATTGATTTGTGCCATATTTTGCTCCATATCAAAGTCACTAATAGAACGTAACCCTCTAATGATTACTTGCGCTTCTTTAAGTATCGCATACTCTACTAATAATCCTGAAAAATAATCTATCTCAACATTTGGCAGATGCATTGTCGCTTCTTTTAAAATAGCCATACGCTCTGGAATGCTTAATAAACCATTTGTCTTATTCGGATTAATAAGTACAGCCACAATTAAATGGTCAACCAATTTAGAGGCTCTCTCAATTAGGTCAAGGTGACCTTTTGTCATTGGGTCAAAACTTCCTGGATAAATTCCTCTTCTCACGTCTATACCCTCTTTATAAAACTTAATGTTGTCGTTTTATACTGCTTTTCTTTCCATAATACCAAATTTTGAGGTAACTTTACAATACTATTTGCACTACTTCTTTCTAAAATAATATATCCATCTTCATATAATAGCTCTTGCTGTGCAATCATTTCAATAATTTGGTCAACCCCTTCTAAGGCATATGGTGGATCCATAAAAATGATATCAAATTTTGACTTTCTTCTACCTAATGCTTTAACAGCTTCTAAGGCATTCATTCCCATAATCTCAGCATCTTGATTAAGACGCGTTTTTTCTAAATTTGCACGAATACATGCTAATGCTTTATCGCCTTGATCTACAAAAACAGCATGTTTTGCACCGCGACTTAAGCTCTCAATACCAATACCACCGCTCCCACTAAATAAGTCTAAAAACTCACACTCTGGTAAGTCAAAAGCAATCATATTAAAAAGTGTCTCTTTAATACGATCTGTAGTTGGTCTTGTTTCCATCCCTTCTGGTGCCAAAAGATGTGTTCCTCTACATTTTCCGCTAATTACTCGCAATCTTGTTCCTCCTATTTGTTCCTATATTCTATGTGTTCATCTCATGTATAATACTAAGCTGTCATATCCGTCATTATTTATGATTATGCTCATTTATAATACTGGTCTTTTATAATATCTATTATTTATAATCTTTCTTTCATATGCTGCCTACTATTTATAATCATTCTTATCTATAACAGCAATTATTTATCACTTTTACATCTATATGTTTTTTGGGTTATGCTACATATTATAGGCTTTCCCTTTTATAGCGCATTATGAAGTGACTCATCATTTAATCGTGCTTCCATTTCATTTAATAGTTCTTGATGCTCATCTAAACTTAATCCTGGGTCCATTTGTAAGAGTTTACCTACACAAGCTTGTACTTCCTTTAAGACTTTTGCATCGGTATAAAGGTTGGCAATCTTCATTTCTGGAAGTCCATGCTGTTTGGTTCCAAAGAACTCTCCTGGTCCACGTAGTTTTAAATCTGTTTCTGCAATCACAAAACCATCTGTACTTTCTTCCATGATTTGTAGCCTTTTCTTAGTGACTTTATTCTTTGAGTCACTCACTAAAATACAATATGATTGATGCTTTCCACGTCCTACACGTCCACGTAATTGGTGCAATTGAGCAAGACCAAAGCGCTCTGCATTTTCAATTAATATAATGGTAGAGTTTGGTACATTTACCCCTACCTCAATAACTGTTGTTGAAACTAAAATTTTGGTTTCATTACGTGCAAAGGTAGCCATTATCTCATTCTTTTCCTTTGGTTTCATCTTACCATGTAGATAAGCAATTGGAATCTGTGTAAAGACTTGTGTTTTGAGATATTCTGTATAATCTATAACATTACGTAGTTCACTATTTTTCTCATTTTCTTCCACCATTGGACAAATAATATAGCATTGTCTGCCTTCATGTATTTGTCTTTCAATAAAATTATAAATACGTGGATGATAATCTGAGCTCACCGCATTGGTCTTAATTGGCTGACGCCCTGGTGGTAATTCATCAATAATAGAAATATCCATATCACCGTATAAAATAAGCGCTAAAGTCCTTGGGATTGGTGTTGCTGTCATAACCATAACATCTGGAATCGTTCCTTTTTCTGTGAGTTTAAGACGTTGTCTTACACCAAAGCGATGTTGCTCATCTGTAATAACCAATCCTAATTTAGGAATTTCCACATTATCCTCAATGAGTGCATGGGTTCCAACAACAATATCCACCATTCCTTCTTGAAGTTCTTTTAAGAGCTCTCTCTTTTGTTTAGCTGTTGTAGAACCTGTTAATAAGCCAACCTTAATTCCAAAAGGCTCCATAATTTGATGGATAAACTCATAATGTTGTACGACTAAAACTTCTGTAGGAGCCATAAGCGCACCTTGGAATCCATCCTTTACTGCTAAAAACAAAGAAATCGCTGCAATAACTGTTTTCCCTGAACCTACATCTCCTTGTATAAGGCGATTCATGGCATAAGGACTTTTCATATCTTTGACAATCTCACGCATCACACGTTTCTGAGCGCCTGTAAGTTCAAATGGTAATGTGTCCATAAATGCTCTAAGTTCTGATGTCACACCATGAGAAATTCCTAGTAACTTCTTGGCAAAGTCTGCTTTTAACTGATACAAGGAAAGTTGCAGCATAAAAAGTTCTTCAAAAACAAGACGTTTTCTCGCCCTAAAAAAATCTTCACTATCTTTAGGGAAATGAATACCTTGAAGTGCTTCTTTCTTTTCCACTAAATCATATTGCTTGCGAATCCGCTCTGGCAAATGATCTTCTACACTTGGTAAAACCTCTTTTAAACAGGTATCAATGAGTCCTCGGATAACTTTTTGAGAAAGCTTGGCAGTTGAAGGATAAATAGGCGTAATCTTAGCTACTGTACCAAGATTGTATTCATCTGTTACCTTTTGATATTCTGGTGAATCCATTTCATGATAGCCATACTTATGCTTAACTTTCCCATAAAAAAGATAAGTCTCTCCTAGTTTAAAATTATTTTTCATATATGCTTGTCCAAAGAAGGTAACTGTTAATTGCCCTGTTTGGTCTTTAACTCTAAAACTTACAATAATACGACTTCCCTTTTTAGTAAGCTGAGGTTGAGAACATACTCTAGCTAAAATATTGTTAGGCTCATCTAGCTGACATTCTTCAATAGGTGTTAACTTTCTACGGTCTTCATACTCTCTTGGATAGTGTTCTATCATATCTTTTAAAGTGCATATTCCTAGCTTTTGCAATTTATCTCCAACTTTTTCGCCTACACCTTTTAATTCATAGATTGAATCCATAAGTTCCATGCTTTTTCCTCCTTCCAAGTATACTTTGTCATTTTTCGGCTTTCTATAACCCATAAAAATAGGCAATCCACCAAAAGGGACTGCCTATCGCTTTTCTATCTATTCAGCAGAAATCATAAAGTAGTAAACTGGTTGTTTTCCTTCATATAATTCAACATCTGCATCTGCAAAAATACTCTCTGCATCTGCTCTGTATTCTTCTGCCACTTCTTCAGTAATGCCTTCACCATAGTATACCGTGATGACTTCTGCATCTTCTTTCATTTTTCCTAGCAGTTCATTGAAAGTTTGTTTAAGGTCTTTGTTGTGTACTACAATACGGCCTTCTAACATACCTAAGTATTCACCTTCAACAATATTTTCACCTTCTAAAGTAGTGTCTCTTACTGCAATTGTAATTTGAGCAGTTTGAACAGCTGCAACAGCCTCTTTCATTTCTGCCATTAATCCTTCCATATCCTCTGGAGAACCATTATCTTGCGCAATCATCGCTGCAATGCCTTGTGGCATTGTTGTTGTAGGTAATACATAAACTTCTGTATTTTCTTCAATTGCTGCTGCTTGTTCAGCTGCTAAGATAATATTTTTGTTGTTTGGTAATACAATAACCTTTTCAGCATGACATGCTTTGATCGCTTCTAAGATGTCTTCTGTACTTGGGTTCATTGTTTGGCCACCTTCAATTACTTGAGTTGCACCAAGGCTTGTCATAATTTCAGCAATACCGCTACCTGCAGCAATTGATACAACACCTAATGCTTCTCTTGGTGCTTCTTCTTTTGTTTCTGTCTCTGTGAAAATAGATGAATGTTGTTCTCTCATATTTTCAATTTTGATGTTGTGAAGTGCACCAATTTCAAGTGCTTTTTGAAGTGCAAGCCCTGGATTATCTGTATGAACATGTACTTTTACATACTCTTCATCTCCAACTACTACAATACTGTCACCAATACTTTCTAAATATGCTTTAAATGTCTCTTCATCAAAGTTTTCATCGTGGTCACGACTTGCAATAAATTCTGTACAGTACCCAAATGTAATATCTTCTGTGTTGAAGTTTTTAAGTGCAGAGAAAGCTTCTTCATTACGTTTTACAGAAGGTTTCTTGATTTCGATTTCTAAGTTTTCGATAATAACACGTGCTGCACCTTCTAAAATACAAAGTAAACCTTGTCCACCTGCATCTACTACACCAGCTTCTTTTAATACTGGAAGCATATCTGGTGTTTTATTTAATGTGTCATAACCGTGTTGTAATACATGCTCAATAAATACATTGATATCAGAAGTTTCTAAGCTCATTTCTAATGCTTTTGTTGCAATTTCTCTAGCTACAGTTAAGATTGTTCCTTCTTTTGGTTTCATAACTGCTTTATACGCTGTATCTACACCTTTTTGGAAAGCGTTTGCAAGTACAACTGTATCAATCATTTCTCCATTTTCATCTGCTTCGATAATACCTCTAGAAAAACCTCTAACAAGCTGAGATAAAATAACTCCAGAGTTACCTCTTGCGCCTCTTAAAGAACCATTTGCAGCAGCTTTTACAACTGAAGTATAATTTACTGTTTCGATTGCTTCTACTTCTTTTGCTGCTGACATAATAGTAAGTGACATGTTCGTCCCTGTATCACCATCTGGTACAGGAAATACGTTCATCTCATTAACCATTTGTTTCTTTTCGTCTAAAGCATTCGCTCCTGCAATAAACATTGCTTGGAGTTGCTTCGCGTCTATATTCTTTACTTCCACTTTAATATGCCTCCTCAAACCCATATGGTTTTTCTACCACTACTCTTTATCTACACGCACACCTTCAATGAAGATTTTGATGCTTTCAACTTCGATGCCAAGGGTTTCTTTCACTTTATATTTTACAGTACTTGTTAAGTTATCTGCTACAGCAGAAATTTTTGTACCATACTCTACTACTACATGGAAATCAATGTTTGCTTTATTTTCATGTAAACGTACTGCAATTCCTTTTGTTAAGCTTTCACCTTTTAAAAGTTGTACAATACCGTCTTTCACATTTCTAGCAGCCATGCCAACAATACCATAACATTCCATTGCTGTCATGCCACTGATTTGTGCCACAACTTCTTCGTTAATGATTATATGTCCAAATTCGTTTGAAAATTTACTTGGCATAATAGACCTCCTCAGTTTAGTCCATACTAATTTCACTATAAAAATTTTATTTCATTATATCATATCTTAGTATAACAAGGAAGTGGGTGGACCACTTTTTTCCTTTTATATCATATTTACTTAGGACTTATTTTACTTTATAACTATTCTTTTTCTTCTTTATCCATATTTTGATTAAAAATATATTACTGGACTACTTGCATTATACCCTATTATCTGCTACAATAATCATTGTTATGTCACGGATTTAAGACAAGGAGGTGTTTCAAAATGGCAAAATGCGAAATTTGTTCAAAAGACGTACATTTTGGTATTAAAGTCAGCCACTCTCATAGAAGATCTAACAAAATGTGGAAATCAAACGTTAGAAAAGTTAGAGTATCTCAAAATGGAGCTGTTAAAACAATGAATGTTTGTACACGTTGCTTACGTTCAAACTTAGTAACACGTGCATAGTTCCAAACTACGTATACATCAGCGATCACTTTTTAGTGATCGCTTTTTATTTTTTTGTAATTGTTCATCTATAAATACTATTAGGAATACATATATTGAATTAGCTTAAAGCTAAGAAACTCTTAATAAGACTGTTTATTGATCGAAATATTATTTAACAAGTTATATAAGATAGTTCGCAATTATTATACATTGTAAATCAATTTATGTTTGATATATAATATAGATTGGTTAAAATAGGAGGATGACTTTATATGAAAGATAATAGACAGCATAACTTAACTAGAATTTTATTTGCAGTATATTTTTTAATATTAGTATGGATTCTTTTATTTAAAATGAGTTTTTCCATCGATGAACTTTATAAACCTAGAAGTGTTAATCTAATTCCTTTTATGGGTTCAGTTATAGTTAATGGAAGAATAGATATTAGTGAAATAATCAATAATATCGTTGTATTCA
>JAGAVZ010000145.1 GCA_017941635.1 Cellulosilyticum sp. | reverse complement strand
TGATTTAAGGATAGGTAAAAATACTAAAGAAGGTAATTTTACATCAAAGAGGTTAGAGTATATAGATAAGAAAAGGCACTTTAAAATTAAAGATTTTCTTCATAAAGCATCAAAACAAATTGTAGATTTAGCAATAGCCAATAATATTGATAAGGTTATTGTTGGTTACAATTCATCTTGGAAAGAGGATGTCAAAATGAGAAAAGGCGATAAGCAAACTTTTGTTAATATACCATTTTCAACTTTTTTAAGTACTTTAGAATACAAATTAAATGCGGAAGGCATTCATTTTGAATGTTTTGAAGAAAGCTATACTTCAAAGGCTAGTTTTTTAGACAATGATTCAATACCTACTTATGGAGATGAGTGTATTCCTAAGTTTAGTGGGATGCGTATAACTAGAGGGCTGTATGAATCTAAAGATGGAATAGTCATAAACTCTGATGTAAACGGTGCTTGCAATATCTTAAAGAAGCACTTTGATAATGAGTTAAAAATTGACTATAAGATATTAAGCAACGTTAGAAAATTAAGTATTAAAGAAGGTAAAAAGAAATTAAATTCTACATTAGATAGACTAATGAATAAAAATGAATTGGTATTAAATTAAAACAAGAAACTTGTGTAGCCCTTTGGGCAGCGAGTCAGAGGTGGTTTTTGTGTCCCACCGTTTGAGTAAACTGTTTGGCAATTTCACTTGTTACAAACAGGGCAGAAAAAAGAAGCCCCCACCTCAAATCGCCGTAGGTGATTAGGTGGTGGGAGTAATTCACATGTCAATATTTATACTTTAATAGTAACTTCCAAATATAGTAAACTGCTTATTTTTGTTATCAAAAACAATCATTAAAAATATCATACTTAAATCAAAGTTGCAAATCTAATGCTTAGATTTACAACTTTGAATGGTAAAAATTTAATATAAAGAGGAGGTTATTTTAATGTATAAAAAATTAATTTTTAAAAAGACAATTTTAACTTTATTTTTACTATTTAGTTGTAGTAATACAAATATTTATGCAAGCTCTAACTTGAGCGTGGACAATAATCCTGAAATAAATACTCTTGGAGGTTCAGGTATGGACTCTCTTCGTAAAATAATCCAAACTAAAGATAAGGGCTTTTTAGTTGTTGGACATAGTACATCTGTAGATTATTTCTTTGATAACAACGGTTCAAGTGATGCCATCATTATTAAGTATGATAAAAGCGGTAATCAACAATGGGCAAAGAATTTCGGAGGTTCAAATAGCGATTCTTTCTCGGATGTTGCAGAAATGGATGATGGAAGTATCATTGCAGTTGGGTATAGTCATTCTGCCGATGCAGGGTTTGACCACAAAGGTGGTAATGATGGAATAATAGTCAAATATAACAGAAATGGTAATCAACAATGGGTAAAGAGTTTTGGAGGTTCAGACTGGGATAAGTTCATAGGAGTTACAAAAACATCTGATGGTAAATTTGTAGCTGTTGGAGAAAGTGAATCTCAAGATGCTGGATTTGAAAATCCATATCTACATAGTTCGCACGCTATTATTGCAAAATATGATTTAGAAGGAAATCGAGATTGGTTTAAAGCTAACCTTGAAGCAGGTATCTTCGTATCTGTATTAGAGTCATCAAATAAAGATTTAATTCTTGTTTCCAATGATGATGATGGCGGATATAGCGGACTATATAAATATAATAAAGATGGGGATTTGGTATGGGGAGAACCAATAGTGGAGTATGGTGCAATAGATTTAGAGGATGTAGTAGAAGTAGATGGAGGATTCATAACTATAGGAACTTTTAATGCTCTAATGACAGGTTCACTTGCGATGCCTGGTTTTATTGTTAAATATAATAACGATGGAAGTATAGAATGGTCAAAGCATGTAGGACTTAGTCCCATGGAAGCGTACTCTTCTATTATAAAAACATCTGATAAAGGGTTTCTTATGGTAGGTACATCTGTAAATCTTGACGAATTTGTATCTGAAGGTGCATTAATTAAGTATGATAAAAATTTTGCTCAAGAATGGACTAAAACAATTTCTATAGCAGGTGCAGAAAATATTGGGTTTAGTTCTGTTATAGAGACAAGTGGTGATTTTATTGCAGTAGGAAGTGTAACTACACTTAGGCCAGACGATATATTACTTACTAAAATAAATAAAGATAAAACAATCGAAGAAGTAGCAGTAGATAATGCTTTAGCTACACTAGACCTTAATGATATATCAGATGCTCGTAATTTGGTTAATCAAATGGATGAATCAATAGAAAAGGATAGACTTCACGATATGCTTAATTCAATATTTCCAAATGTAGCTTCTGTTAGTAAAGAAACTGTAAGTGCTAATGCCGATATATACATAGTTCCAAAGAATACTCTAAGCTTATCCTTAGATACTAATAGTGTTACTTTTGATGATATTTCGGCTACAGAGGATACAGAGAAAAAATCAGCTATAAACATAACTGTAAGTAGTTCTTTGCCATATGACTTAAATGCTTATATGCCAAGTAGAATTAGTAACTCTGATGGGAGCAGTGTTATGGACATGGATGTACTCAATATAAAAGAAAGTAGCGAAAATGATTACAAAATATTTGCTAATACTACAGATAAAATAATACTAAAAGGAAATAATCAAGGCGGTTCTGATGTAAATCATAGCATAGATTTAAAGCTTCATATGAATAAAAACTATAAAACAGATGTTTACAGAGCGGTAATTAAATTTGAGGCTGAGCAAAAATAGAAAGAAATCATTCTAAGAATAAGTTAAAATATAAAAAGTTGTATAAAAAAGAATTGAAAGTAGTGCTTAATATAAGTACTACTTTTTTGTTTTTTAATCTATG
>JAGAVZ010000144.1 GCA_017941635.1 Cellulosilyticum sp. | reverse complement strand
TTCTAGTAGCAAAAAAGCAAGAGTAGCATCTGGAACAGCAGGTGTGGGTACAAAGAAACCAGAGTATGCAGTGAATATGGAAGCAGGACTTATTTTAAAAGAATTACTCACTCAAAAAGGCTATCAGGTTATTATGACAAGAGAGAGTAATGAAGTAAACGTAAGCAATGTAGAGCGTGCAGAGATTGCTAATAAAGCAAAAGCAGATATGACCATTCGTTTACATTGTGATAGCATAGGCAATAGTGGAAAAACAGGTTCAGTACTCATTGTACCAGCCAAAACAGGCAAATATACAGCAGGCATTTATCCAGCAAGTTATAAATATGCAGAATGTCTCAAAAAAGCACTTCAAGATAGTGGTGTGAAAGTCAATGGTATCTTTGAAAGAAGTGATATGACAGGCTTTAATTGGTCTAGGGTACCAGTCGTCATTTTTGAGATGGGCTTTATGAGTAATTGGAATGAAGATAAAATGCTTTGTGATAAAGGGTATCAAACCAAATTGATGCAAGCGGTGGTTACAGCTATAGAGGCGTATAATCAAAGTTTACCAGACCAAGAAGCACCCGCACAAAACCAAGAAACACCTACACTAGGTCAAGTAGAATCTAATCAATAATTTATCAGTAAATAATCAAATGGGTTGTTATGAGTGTGTCATAATTACCTAATAGATATAAAGAAGCGAGTAAGCTAGATTTTAAGTGTACTCGCTTTTTAGCGTCTTAAGAAACCAGTGTTTTTATCTTATAAGTATTCTATGGAATTTTCGAAGAACACTTTAGATATAGATAAACAAGTTAGATATTATATTTATGCATTATAAGATTTCTTGTAAACAGTATGAAGAACCATTAGTATAAGTTCAAAATCGTCTATCTGTAAGGGTGAAAAATAAGGATTGGAATGATTAAAAAAATAGAATATTATAGACGTATAATATTCATTTTAACTTATGCAGGGAAGTCATCATATCAATTAAAAGCTTGACACAAAAGGAGAGGGGTAATATGGAGAATCAGCTAAAAGGTTTGAAGGCGCAAGGGGATTGGGCGAAATTAGAGGCTTTTTTAGAAAATCATTTATTGGAGATGAGTAATACACCTTGTACGTTACCAATCTATAACATTATTAAAGAGGTACCTATCACTTCTTTGCTTGCGAAGATGATGGTGGCATGGCTTGCTTTTTTAAATGGAGATAATCACAGAGCGTATAGAGAAGTGGAAGAACTGGCAAAGGAAAAAATAGACACCTTGCAGCTACAGGTTTTTTATGATTCATTATGTGCTTTGATGCTCTTTAGGACCGAGCCAGAAAAGAAACTTCAGCTAGCCAAAGAGGCAAGTGAGCGCTTGCCAGAAGACGAGTGTTCTATTTATATGGCAAATGCCAAGCTTACTTATGGACAAATGTTGGCAGGATTCTTAAAGTATAGAGAAGCTGCTAAAATTTTTTATGAAGCCTATCAACTTTTTGAAACACTGCAATTAGACTTTGTAGCCAGTGTTGCTTTGACCAATCATTATTTAAATCTTTATTACTTAGGGGAATTAGAACTTATTTTCAAAGAAGGTAATGAAATGCTGATTCAAAAAGGGGATGTGCAATGTCAAAGTGCAAATCCGTATGATATGTTATATTTACCGTTGGGAATGAGTTATTTTCAGGTGGGGAAAATCAGTTTGGCTTGCCAATATTTAAATAAGGCTAAAAATTACATAGAACAAACAAAGCTTCTACATATGCAAGGCGTTGTCGAACCTTTTTTAATGAAGAGCTATTATTTACTTGGTGAAAAAGATAATATGAAAGCCTTAATGGAGGGGCTTTTGAATCAATTAGGCCATATGCACTATGTTTATACCCCACTCTTTAAGAGTATGTACTATGGATTAATAGAAGAGGAGCGATTACAAAACCAAGTGGAAATGAATGGTTTTATTGAAAGATTGGAGGAAGAGTTTCATCAACATCACCAAAGTGATTATTTGATTGTGCAAGTGCTTTTGATTTTACAAGGACAAGGATTAACCAGCTGTATTAGTTTAGATTATATCTCAGAAATGCTGCGTATCACGAGATTTACAGGAATGAGAACACAGTTACAAGAATTCCTTATTTTCTTAGCCGAGCAAAATGAAGCAGTAGGCAGAAGTGAGGAGGCGATTTCCTGTTTAAAAGAGGCACTAGAAATCAAAAAGGATACAGGAATAGTGGTCAATTTTTATCTACATAGTAGAAAAACAGCCTATCATTTAAAAGAGCTGGATGTCATACTTTACGAAAAGGTAAGAAAGTGGCACAAAGAAGAGAAGACGCAGGAGTACATACTCACCAGTAAAGAAAGAGAAATATTAACCTTGGTAGCAGAAGGAAAAAGTAATGCTGAGATAGGTGAAATACTATATATCACAGTAGGAACGGTCAAATGGCATATGAATCATATTCTTAGTAAGTTAGGCGTCAAAAATCGGACACAAGCCATTGTAGAGGCTAGGCAGTTAGGTGAAATAACCTAACTTTAGTTAGTCGCTAGCACCTTACACGTTTGATAAGATAGGTTTATCAAATCGAGGGAGGCAAGGAGATGGAAACATTAGAGAGTCATTTTCATTTATGGTATGGGGTTATTTTATTTATCGTCTTATATGGAGTTGCTATTTTATTTGTACCATTTTATAAAAAAATGAACCGCAAACCAGCAACAGCATATATGGCATTTGTATTAGCATTTGCAATTGAAATGCATGGGATTCCTTTAAGTATGTATGTGATTTCTTGGGTGGTAGGAAAAAATTTACCAGAAGGTATTTTATGGGGACACACGCTTGTTCAGCAAATTGGTTATTTAGGAATGTACATTAATATTGTTTTGAGTTTAACTGGAATTATTATTATTGCCAATGGTTGGTACAATATTTACCATAAGTATTGGTCTAAGGAGTCAGGTAAAGGGAAAGTTGTTAAAACGGGTATTTATCGCTATATTAGACATCCACAATATACAGGATTTATGATGATTACTTTAGGAATGATTTGTGAATGGGCAACGCTCCCTATGCTAATTATGTGGCCATTTGTGATAGGACTTTATGTAAGACTTGCTAAAAGGGAAGAAAAAGATATGCTTCAGGAATTTGGGGAAGAATATGCACTTTATATGAAGAAAACAAAACGTTTTATTCCGTTCATTATTTAATTAGATTTAAGAATTAGAGGCAAAAAATGATTTTTTGCTATTAGTCTATAAGGAATGCTAAGGATAAAAGTACATCCACCACCAGGAGTATCTGTTAAGAGTAGTTTTCCGTGATGAAGGACTGCAATTTCATAGGCAATACTCAGACCTAGACCATAGTGCTTGTTTAATGCGGTCACCATCACATACGATAGTTGGCAAGAGCTCATCAGGGAGAACTACCTGTTATTATGCCGTCTCAAGTTGATGTATTAGAAAATGGACGTCTACATATAGGAAAGCCCTTATAAATGAGAGGGCAACTCCTATTGTAAGCGTCCATTTTGGTTAATAATAAACATTAATTAAGTGGAAGCGAATGCCTTTGTCACTCCAGCCTAAGTCATAAGGCACCAGTAAACGGTCTGTATTATGACAGGTTACAAGTGGATAGCCTTTAGAATCCAGTCCTGTGATAGTAGAAATATGCGTAATCTTTCCTTTCTTTTCATAGGCTACAAAGTCACCAGGGCGCATTTTGTAAGCTTCTTTATAGATTTGTTGATAGGTACCTTTGGCAATATAGCCAGCACGTCCACTGCCTACCATATAATTTTTGAAGGCTTGTGCATTGACCCAAGCTTTTGTACCAGCACGATCTTTGTAATTCCAAGTACCATTTTTCTTAAAGCCTGCACCTTCATGAAGGATTTGAGAAGCAAAGTTTGCACAATCACCACCATCTGGATTAAAGTTTTTGTAGGCTTTATTGTATTTGAAGTTTTCTTCAGGGATGGTGCTGACACCACAGTATTGATGGGCGTAATCCATTGCTTTTTGGGTACGTGCATCCATGGTGTAGTCAGGTGCCTGATGATTTAGGATATATTTGCGCATTTCTTCTGATTTTAAGGTATCTATATGAAGTGAATCTGCAAAAGGATCTGTATACCATTCTTTAGTAATAATGTAGCGGTCGCCATCTTTTTTAAGATTCATATAGTGAGAGGTACCTAGATAAAAGGTATTGGGTACATCTGGAGTATCCACATAGCTGTAGGTAAAAGCAGTGCTATTAAAACAAAGAATACCAAAAAGGTCCTTTTCTTTTTCTTTTACTTTACGGACTTTGATGGTGGATTCAATCTTATCAAATTGGACAGCTTGCTTGTCACACCAATTTTTGAGGTATTTGATTTTTTGAGCTTCACTTTCATAAGCCCATTTACTAACTTTGATATTCATATTATAAGAAGCCTTTAAACTTTCGTCGTCTAAAGCTTTGATACATGCGTTACGATTAGTAATAATCTCTTCTAAAATAGGTTCAAACATCATTTTGAGTTCATCTTCTGAAGGTTGTTTTTCTACTGGAGCTTCCTCATTAGTAGATTTGGTGACTTCTTGATTTAAAACATAATTTGCAATAGAGTCATCAGCCAAGGATAAAACAGTAGGTATAAATAAACTGGTTAAACAAAGTGAAAATGTAAATAAAATATTTAACTTTCTCATTTTTCCTCCCCTTTGGAATGAATTTTGGCTATAATATATTTTGTACATATAAAAAAATTTTATAATTGGAAAATTTTATATGTAATGAGGTGAATATGAAGGGAGAAATAAATGAAAATGAAAAAAGTGGGGAGCTTAATTGGAACAGGAACATTACTGCTTAGTTTATGCGTGGGGTGTAGCAGTCAGAAGGCATTTGAAGAACCAATGGACATTGCTGCTTTAAATGGACCAACAGGAATGGGGATGACAAAACTTATTCATGATGCAAACAAGGATTACAATATTAGTCTCTATCAAAGCCCAGATGAAATTACAGGAAAAATCATTAGTGGTGAATTAGACGTAGCTTGTGTACCATCGAACTTAGCTCCAGTACTTTACAACAAAACAGAGAAAAATATTCTTTTACTAGGTGTCAATACATTAGGTGTACTGTACATTATTGAAAACGGAGAAAATATACATAGCATTGAAGATTTGAAAGGACAAAAGCTTTTAGCAAGTGGCAAGGGAAGCACACCTGAATACGTGCTGAATCAAATCCTTACACAAGCAGGTATTGCAGATGAAGTAGAAGTGCAATATTATGCAAATCATACAGAGGTTATTAATGCTCTTTTAGCAGGAGAAAGCACAGTGGCACTTCTTCCAGAGCCTCATGTGACCATTGCAAAAACAAAGGGAGAAAGCATTCGTAGTGCCGTAGATTTAAACGAAGCATGGGAAAGCCAAATGGGCACACAGCTTCCAATGGGTGTTATCATTGCACATAAAGAGTACGTAGATCGTCATGCAAGCGAGGTAGAAACCTTCTTAAAAGACTACGAAGCTTCTGTGAAGTTTGTTAATGAGAGCCAAGAAGAAGCAGCTAAAATGATGGTAGAGGCAGGGTTATTTGAAAAAGAACCTATCGCATTAAGTGCCATTCCAAATGCCCATATTGTATTCGAGGAAGGAAAAGCTGCACAAGATGATTTAGAAGGATTTTATAGTGTGCTTGAAAGCGTCAATCCAAAGGCTATTGGAGGGAGTATGCCAGATGAAACCTTCTACTATGGAAAGTAAAAATCTAAAAAATAATATATCTAGCGTAAAAAGCAGTGATTCTGTTAATTTTAAAGTTTTGAAGCGTAGAAATTTACAAAAAGTAGCTATTTTACTCATCTGGTTTGTTTTATGGGAAGTGTTTCATGTGATAGTGGGGAAGGCAGTGCTTGTGCCTTCCCCTTTTGATACCATCAAGACTTTAGGGGCAATGATGTATGAGGTTACCTTTTATCAGCAAATTCTTGCTACGTTTGGAAGAGTTTTAGCAGGAGTAGGTATATCCTTAGGTCTAGGCTTTATCTTAGCTGGGCTAAGTTATAAGTATCATTTCATTCAGTTATTCTTACAACCAATGGTGGCCTTTATGAAAGCGACACCAATTATGGCTATTATTATATTAGCCCTTCTATGGTTTCAGTCCAACGAGGTGCCTATTTGCGTTTGTATTTTAATGTGCTATCCTATAGTGTATACTAATTTACTTACTGGATTAAAAGCATTGGATAGAGAGCTGATTGAAATGAATCAGGTATATCATGTCAAAAAGTGGTTGGTCATCAAGAAGTGTTATTGGCCACAGCTTAAGAAATATGTACTAGCAAGTATGCAGCTTGGATTGAGCATGGGATGGAAGGTTGTCATTGCAGCAGAAGTTTTAGCTTTGCCCAAGTATGCCATTGGAGATGCACTGCTTAGTGCCAAGTTATACATAGAAACCACTCAAGTTTTTGCGTGGATTTTGGTGATTGTGGGATTAAGCCAGTTGTGCGAAAGTAGTGTTCAATTACTTTTTAAAAAAGGAGCCTAAGTGTGATTGAAATTAGAAATCTCTGCAAAAACTATGGAGATAGGGTGATTTTTAATCATCTCAATCTTTCTTTTGAAGAAAATCAAATAACAAGCCTTATGGCGCCTTCTGGTTATGGGAAGACCACCTTGTTACGGATTTTAGCTCATTTAGAAAACTTTGAAGAAGGTCATATTATAGGGATAGAAGGTAAAAAGATGGCCTATGTTTTTCAAGAAGACAGGTTGTTACCATGGCTTACAGTAAGAGAAAATATAGAATATGTTTTAGAATCGTGGTCACATAAAGAGGCGTATGCCCCTAAAGTAGATGCCATACTAGATTATGTGCAGCTTACAAGCAATCAGCATCAGCCCGTCACGACGCTAAGTGGTGGGATGAAAAGAAGAGTTGCATTAGGACGTGCGCTTGCATATGAGGCAGATGTTGTACTCATGGATGAACCTTTTAAAGGCTTAGATGAAAGGCTCAAAGAAGCAATCATAAAATGGCTTTTACAGATTCATAAGCAAAAGCCATTTACACTGATTTGTGTGACCCATGATATAGAAGAAGCAAAAGCTTTAGGAAAAGTTATAGAAATTCAAAAGGAAAGGGACAAATAAGTGGAAACAATTAGCGTGATTTTACCCATCTATAATATGGAAAAGTATTTGGAAAATTGCATACAAAGTTTATTAAATCAGACCTATGACAACTTAGAAATTGTCTTAGTCAATGATGGTTCTAAGGATAGTAGTTTGGATATATGTATGAGCTATGCAGCCAAAGATCAGCGTATTGTAGTGGTTGATAAACCAAATGAGGGGGTAGCTATTGCAAGAAATACAGGGATGCAAAAAGCTACAGGGGAGTATATTACTTTTGTGGACCCTGATGATTGGGTAGAACCGAATATGTATGAGTCTTTACTCACACAGCTTAAGAAATGGGAGGCGCCTGTTTGTCTCTGTAATTTTTACAAAGATACCAAAAGAAGAAGTCAGGCAAAGCGTTTTGATTTCAAAGATGAAGTATTAGAAGGTAATGAAATTGTAGAAAAGCTTATTAATGATATGATAGGTATGTCAGATTTGTTGCCAAAGTACACGATGATTATGGGAAGTGTTTGGCGAGGCCTGTATAAAAGAAGTTTTATCGAAGAAAATAAACTAGAGTTTATTCCGAAACTAACGATTATGGAAGACCTGGTATTTATGGTACAAGTGCTTTTAAAATGCCAAAAAGTCGCCATAGATCAAGGAGTGTGGTATCACTATGTACAGCATAGCCAATCTGCACTTCATTCGTACAATCATCAGCTTTGGGATGACCAATTAGTGGTGTATGAAAATCTAGAAAAGAGCTTAAGAGAAGCCAATCTAGAAGAGGAAATGCGTAATCGTTTAGACATACGTTATATCGGTATGGTACTTACAGCTATCAAAAACGAAACGTATATAAAGAAAAAGAATGGGGATTTCAAAGATACCATCACCCATATCAAAGAAATCTTTATGGATGATACATTAAGAACTGTTTTAGAGCGTGTGAAACCGATTCAAGTGGAAAAAAATATAGATAAATCAGGAAAAGTAAATAATAAGTCTGAGGAAACAACAGATCAATTAGACGAAGTAAATTATGAATTTGACAAGAATAATGATAAATCCGACAAAAGACATATGAATTTAGAAAGTGGTTTGCCTCAGAGTTTCAAATTCAAAAACAAAAGAGCTAATGATGGAAAGACTAAAGAACAAAAGCATAAAAAATCAGAGTAAAATCTATGCTGTAGAAAAGTGCGGAAAGTCCTCTAGGTAGGTCAAATCATAATGGAACCAGTCTTTACAAGGAAAGTAAGGATAGGTATAATGAATAAAGATAATTAAGGAAAATAAATCCTAAACCTTTTGTAAAAAGTAGCCATTCTAGGGCATAATTTTACAAAAGGTTTTACTAATGAGATAAAAAAGAAAAGGTAAGGTGGAATCATGAGTTTACAACAATTAGCTGATTTAATCTTCCCAGATGTTACAAAAACACCTGCAGATTACATTGAAGCATATCCAAACAGAAATTTACCAGAAGGTGCAAAAGTAACACGTTATGCACCAAGTCCAACAGGTTTCCAACACATTGGTGGTGTATTTGCTGCCCTTGTAAGTGAAAGAATTGCAAAACAAAGTGGTGGTGTTTTCTACCTTCGTATTGAAGATACAGACCAAAAAAGAGAAGTAGAAGGTGCAATCGACGATACAATCGCAACAATGCATAACTTTGGTATGGATTTCGATGAAGGGATGACAGGTGAAGACACATCTAAAGGAATCTACGGACCATACAAACAAAGCGAACGTGCTGAAATCTACAAAACATTTGCGAAAGATTTAATCGTAAAAGGTTTAGCATACCCATGCTTCATGACAGCTGAAGAATTACAAGAAATGCGTGAAAAACAAATCTCTGAGAAATTAACACCAGGTTGCTATGGTGAATATGCTATCTACAGAAACTTATCTGCAGAAGAAGCAATGGAAAAAATCAAAGCTGGTACACCTTATATTCTTCGTTTAAAATCGCCTGGAAATGCAGAAAAACGTGTAGAATTCACAGACTTAATCAAAGGGGAAACATCATTCCCAGAAAACATCCAAGATGTTGTTATCATTAAAGCAGATGGTCTTCCAACTTACCACTTTGCACACGCAATTGATGACCACTTAATGCACACAACAACAGTAGCACGTGGTGAAGAATGGTTATCATCTCTTCCAATCCACGTTCAATTATTTGATGTACTTGGTTTTGAAAGACCAGAATATGCACATATTCCAAACGTAATGAAAATGGACGGCGAATCAAAACGTAAACTTTCAAAACGTAAAGACCCAGAAAGTGCTGTATCTTACTACAAAGAAGAAGGCTATCCAAAAGATTCTGTAGTAGAATACCTTCTTAACATCATCAACTCTAGCTACGAAGAATGGAGAATGGAAAATCCTACAGTGGATTATCACGAATTCCCAGTAGCTTTAGATAAAATGAGCAAGAGTGGTGCATTATTTGACCTTGTAAAATTAAATGACGTAAGTAAAGACGTTATTTCAAAAATGCCAGCAGATAAAGTATATGAACTTTACACAGCATGGGCAAAAGAGTTTGATGCAGAAATGTACGAGCTTGTAACAAAACATGAAGCAATGACAAGAGAAATCTTTAACATTGATAAAGAAGGTCCAAAACCACGTAAAGACTATGGCAAATGGTCAGAAGTAAAAGAAAAAATCTGCTACTTCTATGATGAATTCTTTAGCGTTGAAACAGCAGAAATGGTAGAACTTCCTAAAAACGTATCGATGGAAGATGCAAAAGCAATCATTGCAGCATATAAAGAAGCGTACAACTATGATACAGACCAAGAAACTTGGTTCAATGAGTTAAAAGAACTTGCCATCACATTAGGTTACACAGCTGACCGTAAAGCATACAAAAAGACTCCAGAAGCTTTCAAAGGTATGGTATCTGACGTAGCAGGTGCTGTAAGAACAGCAATCAGCCACAGAACAAACACACCAGACCTTTACACAATCATGCACATCATTGGTGAAGAGGCTGTAAGAGCAAGATTTGATGCTTTCTTAAACTTATAAGAAAAACAATTGCTTCAATAAAAGAATAGATTGACTAGAAAAAGAGTAAATAGGCCAATAAGGTTTATTTGCTCTTTTTTGTTATTAGAGAAAAGTATATTATTGAGGAGTGCTTATTTATAACGCCTAACACCTTCTATATGTAAAAAGCGCACCATTGTAAAATTGTAAGTGGAAAGAGGACGATTGTAAGAGTCAATAGAATGGGTAGCGATTAAAACTTCTTCATAACGCTGGCCAGATTGAAGAACAAGTAAAGTATGGTGCCAGCCCTTACCTGGATTTCCAAATTGAATCACATCTCCAGGTAGCAGCTCACTAGGAGAAGATACTTCACGCATAAAAGGCCCAATTCCTTTATTATTGACCATAAACTTATAAAAGAAGGGAACACCCGTCCAAGAAGCGCTACGTTTATTGACACCATAATAATACCACCCAATATCTGGAGTAGGATTCATCACATGACAGCCTTCATAGATACACTGAGAAATAAAGTTGGTACAATCTCCTCCTATATTTTCAAAATCATAATAACGTGGATTGCGTTTCATACTCCATATGCGAGCATATGCCACAGCCGCTTGGCGATTATACTCAGTCATGACTAAACGATTCATTTACACACCTCCTTTAATAGAAATATGAGGGAAAAGGAGAATTCATACTTAAAGAAAACGGAAAAAGACTTGATAAGGAAATAGGAATAGTATTAACTATAAGTAGGGGAATTTCACTTAATAACAATAGTAAATCATTAACGATGATGGAGGATTTAATGATAGGAGAATGGTTTAAACTAACAGTTTTATCAAGTGGTTCATTAGTAGGTGTTTATATTGTATTTGGACTAATTTTAGATCGTATAGAAAAGCTTAATATTCATTATATAGCCAGCTCATTAGGTAAGATGGGGATTATGCTAACAGGATGTATAGGCACAGTGGTCCATGAGTTTAGTCATTTTGTAATGTGTTTACTCTTTGGACATCGTATAGTAGAAGTGGCATGGTTTAGACCAATCAAAGGAATGAAAGACGGCGTACTAGGTTATGTGCAACATAGCTATACACCAACCAGTCTTTATCAGCAAGTAGGAAACTTCTTTATAGGCATTGCCCCTATGCTATTAGGCTCTATTTTTATCCTTATTTTGTTTAGAGTTTGTGTACCAAAAGCTTCACGTTATTATACGGCAAAGGTCAGTGAGCAAATGCAAGCCATTATCAAAGATTTCACAGTAGGCAATATTATAAAAGGGATATTCAGTCAGATCGGTGCTCTCTTTAAGGCCTTATGGACAAAAGAAAATATCCAAAAACCAAGCTTTTGGGTGTTTATCATAATTGCTTATTCCATTAGCACACATATGTCTTTAAGTTTAGCTGACCTGCAAGGCGCATTAACAGGCTTAGGAGTCGTTCTAATTGGAATTGTCATCATTTCATTGATTCTATCCCTGATTCATTTACCTGTAAAAAAGATTGTAGGGTTACTCATTAAATATAACGTATTATTAATTGGTGTATTTACAATGAGCATAAGCTTTTCATTAATGACGTTATTGATATCAGCAATTATATATCGTATTCTTTAAAAGTTGGATAAATTTAAATAAATCTTGATTATTTTATAAAAAAGAGGTAAACTAATGAAGTGTCAAGTGACATAAATGGTTTGGTTGTTTATGTTATATGACATCAGTTGCCAAGAGACTAAAACTTGGATATTAGCTGGCATAACTCAGTTGGTAGAGTAACTCATTCGTAATGAGTAAGTCGCGGGTTCGAGTCCCGCTTCCAGCTTTAACAAGGGCTTATGGGCATGGGCCTAAAAGAGAGATAATTAATGTGTTTACAAGCAAAATAGTTGAAAGAAATGAAAACCTCTAGGCTCAGGTACTTAGAGGTGATTTATTTGTTTGAGCATAGGTAGCTTTCTGCACTATATAACTTTTTAAATGCTGTATTAAAGAGAACATGTGCAGAACCTATTAAAGAAGTATGTATCATAGAAAATAAAGAGCTGACGAAGGAACTCATTGAGATAAGACGGGTATTATTGATGTAAGAGCTAGAACATCTAAAGGTGGAGGAATCGACATTGAAGTACAACTTACTAATCAAGGAAATATGGAAAAACGAACAATCTTTTATCTAAGTAAGTTATATATTAGTGGGATTAAGCAAGGTGAAGACTATGCTAAATTGCCACGTGTCATTACGATTAACTTGTTAGATTTTGAAGTTTTAGGTACAAAGGGGTACCATTCTTCATTTCATTTTTAGGAAGATGAAGAGAAAGATTATACGCTGACAGACGTAGCAGAAATTCATTTCTTAGAGTACCCTAAGTTTAGAAGACTTACTGAAAAGAATTTTAAGGATAATGCTATCGAAAGATGGTTAGCCTTTTTAGAGAAAGATATCTCAGAGGAGACTTTGAAGGAGTTGGTACAGATGGAACCAGCAATACAAAAAGCAGAGAGCAAACTTGAGCACTTAAGTAGTGATGAATAAACAATGAGCATTTATTATGCGAGGGAAAAGTCACTCCATGATAGGACAAATCTGATTAATTCAGCAGAACAAAGAGGCAGATAAAAAGAAAGTATATCCTATAAGCTAAAGTCTTCATAGAAAGAGATTGGCTTATAGGGTATTTTAGGCTAACCAAAGTCCTAGTAAGATACATACAATTATTAAATTGATGTGCAAAATCGCTATCTAGTTTGAGGGTTTTATTGGCTGATTAGATGGGATATAGCTATTATAAGTAGAGTAAAATGATAAAAAAGAAAGATAATAATAAATAAAAATATTTTGACTGAAAATATAAAATATTTTAAAATATATTCGCCTATCGTATAAATAGGAATACATAAGGAAGGGAGGAATGAGCATGAGCTATGTTGAAACAAGAGAAGGATGCCCATTAAATGAAAAAGATATGAAAGAGGTAAGTAGCCGTTAAATTTGTACAGGGCATCATTTCTCATAGGAAGATTTTTGTGAAAAATAAAGTACAATAATAGAGAATATGAGGAGAATGATGATGCAAATACAAACAGAACGTTTAATGATTAGATATTTTAAAGAAGAGGATGCAAAGGATTTATATGACTATCTTTCAAAAGAAGAAGTTTTAAAATATGAACCGTATCCAACTTTTTCTTATGAAGATGCAGTTAAGGAAGCAAAAAATCGTGCCAGTAACAAAGATTTTTATGCAGTAGTAGTAAAAGATACGGGTAAAGTGATTGGGAATCTTTATTTTTCAAAAGGAGATTTTGATACTTGGGAAATAGGTTATGTTTTTAATAATGATTTTTGGGGATATGGTTATGCAACGGAAGCAGCCAAAGCACTAATGACACATGCTTTTGCAAATTGGGAAGCAAGACGTGTGATTGCGATGTGTAATCCTAAAAATGAACACTCATGGAAACTATTAGAAAGACTTGGTATGAGACGTGAGGGCACATTATTAAGTAATATTTATTTCTTCAAGAATGAAAAGGATGAGCCAATTTGGCAAGATACTTACGAATACGGCATCTTAAAAGATGAGTGGACTTTAAGTTTAAAGGAATAACGACAAAATAAAGCATTAATGACATGATATGTGTTTAAAAATAAGTTATAATAAAAGGATAGGATTTACAAAATAAATGATGTAGATTCTATCCTTTTTATTATAGGTTGCATAGGCAAATTGTGGAGGTTAAATAGATGAAACGTTTTTATGAAAAACAAGATGTAAAAGGTTACCAAACAATCGTTGATGAGGAAGCTGGATTAGAGGTAATTGGTTTTGATAAAATTACTTTAGAACCAGGTGAAGAAATTAGTTTAGAGTCAGGTGAATATGAATTAGGGCTTGTAATTTTAGCAGGTACAGGTGATTTTATTGCTGGTGACTTTAAAGCTTTAGATAAAGGGAAAAGAAATGATGTTTTCTCTGGAAAACCAACAACAATCTATATTCCAAGAGATACAAACTACACAGTTAAAGCAAAAGGCTATATTGCTTTAGAAATTGGTGTATGTAAAGTTAAAGCAGATAAAAAATATGAACCATTTGTTGTAGAACCAGAAGAAGTGATTTCTCAGCACAGAGGTCAATTAAACTGGCAAAGAGATGTAAACGATATTATTACTTCTAACTTTGAAGGAAGAGTAGATAAAATCGTTTTAGGGGAAACTTATGGTTGTCCAGGTCAATGGTCAAGTTATCCTTCTCATAAACATGATACAGATAACATGCCATATGAAGTAAATATGGAAGAAATCTATCACTTCAAAGTAAATCCAGCTCAAGGCTTTGGAATACAAGTAATGTACAATGATGACTTTACTTTAAATGAAAGTTATATGGTAAGAAACGATGATACAATCGCTATCAAAGAAGGATACCATCCAGTAGCAGCAGCACCAGGCTATTCAATTTATTACTTATGGGTAATGGCAGGAAAAAGTGGCAGAAAGCTTACACCTTGCGATGATCCAAAACATGCTTGGGTAAAAGCAGTAGAACAAATGGTAAAAAATAACTAAAAATTACCAGCTAAGCTTTAATAAAATGCTAGATTTTACAGGAATTTAATATTATAGTAGTATAGGACATCGAGTAAACAGATGTTGAAACGTGCATGGAGGTAGACTAGTGAAAAAGATAATTATACCTAAAACGGCAGAATTTGCACAAAAAGATCGAGCCAAGTGTGTGTCATTAGCTCAGCTTGAAGCGTATTTTGAAGATGGAGGTAAAGCACCTTCTATCAAAGAAAGATTGATTACAAGAGCATTTGAAATTACTAAAGAAACAAGAATTCTCTTTGAATCAGAGGAAGTTGTTCTTTTATATAGTGAGGATGAAACAGGAATTTATTTAAGCTGTTTCAATAGAACAAATGATGAACTTGCTCTAGATATTCCTCTTTCAATTATGAATCTTCAAAAGGAATACCGTTCTTATTGCGTTCTTACAACAGAAGAGATTGGTATTTTAAATGATATACTTATGTTACAAATTCCTGATGGTGGTGTACTCCTAGTAAAGCTCATCGAGGCATAAGAAGAAGTACATCTACAATAATTAAAAAACATATCTAAGGCGTAAAGGCTAAAGAGAACACACCCTATAGTATGATAAGAAAACTCATGCTATAGGGTGTTTTTGTATAATCCGTTAAAGGATAAAGTTCTGTTAGGAAGGGAGTACAAAGAAATGATCCAGTAGGCCTAAAACCTTAACAGGTGCATCATTTAAATGAATCTCATAGATGGAAAAAAAGATATAGTTATTCCGGGTAGTGGATTCTTTGACTAAGCTAGGGCCAAGCAGTTGGGCGAAAACTTCTGTAATGATTTCATTGGAAGTAGATGTATTTGGGATATACTCTTCTTTAAGCCAGGTCGTATATGCTGTGTCAGTAGGATTGGTTTCCATGCAAATAAAAGCAAGAGCAATAATGAGCAGCGTAAGAATAAGTGGTGTAAGAGATTTTTTCATGTGTTGCCTCCGATATATTTTTTATAAGTATATCCATCTAATAAGGAATAATATTCCAGTGTTTGCACATAAAAGTATGTTTTTTAAAATATATTAAAATAGAGGATTATTATACTGAAGAAGAATGAATATAGAAGGAGATAAAGAGGAGGTCAGTTTATGGAAAAATGGCTTCATATAGAAATTGATGTGATATGTATCAGTATTCTTCTTCAATTAATAAATAGCTTAGGTAGACAGGATGAAGGTATATCAGAATATAAGATTTTTAAATATATAGTATATATTCTTATGGGGATACACTTAAATGATATCATATGGTTTGTATTAGAGATAAAGTCTTGGAGTACAGTATATGTAATAAAAATATTAAGTATTGTGATATATTTTGTTTTATCAGGCTTAGTGGCATTCATGTGGTTGATTTATACAGATTATAGGCTCTTTCAGAAATGGGAGCGAATTTATAAACTGGGAAAATGGTATGCAATACCAGTTAGTATTCTAATAGGAATAAGTATCGTTTCGATATGGACTAAATGGTTGTACGATGTAGATATATATAATAAGTATTATAGAGGTTCAGCTTATTGGATTTTTATTGTGATTATTTTAGGTTATTTAATATATGCCTCTATGCTTGCATACAGTCAATCTAGGAGTACTGTAAACACATATGAGAAACATGAACAAAGGATTTTGGTATATTTTTCGATTTTGCCAGTTATTGCAGGTATCATACAGATTTTTGCGCAAGGCATTCCGATTATGTGGCCAGCAATTGTTATTTTGATATTAATGATCTTCAATAATATTCAAAGCAAACAGATTTTTACAGATAGTTTAACAGGCATTAATAATCGAAGACAGCTTAATAAGTATTTGGGAACACAAATGCTTTATAGGCAAGGGGGAGATAAACTCTATTTACTACTTATAGATATAGATTTGTTTAAGCGAATCAATGATACTTATGGTCATACAGAAGGAGATAGAGCATTGATATATGTGGCAGATGTGCTGAAGCAAATATGTTATGGTAAAAATGACTTTTTAGCGAGATATGGTGGTGATGAATTTGCAATTGTATGCAAAAGAAAAGATAAAGAAACTATAGAATGTCTAAGAAGGAGTATTCAAGAAAAAATACAGGAACTCAATGAGTCTAAAAAGTTGAAGTATAACCTTTCTTTAAGTATAGGATATGCAGAGTATGAATCGGAATCTATGGAAAATCAATTGATTGTAGATGCAGATAAGATGCTTTATAAAATAAAAGCAAAGCAAAAAATAGAGAGCGTGTAAAAATGAGAAGCTTATGATAGAAAAAGGGAAGCCTAATATCATAAGCTTTTTATATGAAATATAGAGATCGTTTTCAGTAGATTAAGAAATGTTATTTTAGTTATAATATTTTGTAAAAATAACGACATGTGCTAGTTTATCTTAATTACGATATAGGATAAATATGGAAATTGCCAAAAGTATACTATCCCTATTAAAATTAAATGCAAGTATATTTATCCAAATATTAGATGTTTAATCTGTCCAGTTGCTTGATTACC
>JAGAVZ010000143.1 GCA_017941635.1 Cellulosilyticum sp. | reverse complement strand
TTAAGAATTAATGGACAAGCTACAGGTGATCCCAAAAATGAATCTTTTACAGAGGCAAAGATTTTAACACAGGTAGCACAAAGAAGTTTTATTGGTGTGGATGCACAAGGATATGTAACCATAGGAACAACATCTGCTAGTGTCGCACAACTTAAAAATATAGTAAGTGAAATGGGATTAGTAAGCGCGATGTGTTTAGATGGTGGGGCATCTTCTGGACTATATTACAATGGTAGCTATATAACCAATCCAGGACGTAATATTAGTAATAGTATTAACTTCCTATATCAATAGAGAGCAAATTCGATTGAATAATCTCAATAAGAAAATAAAAGTATAGTATATGAGCTATCTATAAAAAGCCTTTTAGTAGAGTCAAAACTACTAGAAGGCTTTTTGCTTTAGATATTAATAAATTCAAGGTTATATCGATAAATATGAAGTAAACTTTGAATGCCATAATATAACATCTATTATACAACAAAGGACTAAAATTGTTTTTCTTACACATAATGAAGCGTGCAATGACAAGGGGAATATTGAAAACATAATATAAAAATGAAATAATAAGGTTATTAAAAGAGGAAAATAATCGTTTACTTTGATAAAAAGGAGAGATTGGATGAAAAGTGGAGAAAATCAGTATACTTTAGCATACAATCATCAAAAAGCCTCTATGTGTTTAGATGCTTTTACAGCGCAAGAAGTAGATTATAGAGGTCAGGTTGTTGAAAAAGAAGAAAATATAGGATTTTATCAGGATATTAAAGGACATCCTTATGAAACAATCATAACAAGCCTTTATCATAGTGGTATTTATTTAGAAACCAAGCAGCTTAAACCAAATGCCATCATTACAAAGAAAGAATTATTGGAGTTATTAAACCAAATGGATAATATGGAAAATGAGAGTATTGATAATAAGCAAGAATTAGGACAAACCCTAACCAAGGAACAAGGAATTTATCATTTGGTAGAGCGTTCAATGTATGGCAAGCTTGCAAGTAGACAAGATATTTTTCATTATCCATATCAAGATGAGGATGTAGATGAAAAATTAAAAGGTTATATTGCAGTAGCTTATGGATTAGATTGGCTACCAAAACAAGATAGATTAAATCCCAAAGCTGGTTTAACAAAAGCAGAAGCAATGCTTTATATTTATAATGTGATGAATCAAAAGAAATAGTGGGTCAATGACTCAGTCAATGCTAGTAAGCATGCTTATTAGCAGGATATTAAGTATATTATTAAGTGTAAAAAGAGCTATCAAACTAATCAATTTTTAGTTTGATAGCTCTTTGATTATTGAGATTAATAATGATTTAAGATGAGATAACTAGGCTTTAACTAAAACTTTAACAATTTCAGAGATATACATCATATGATGATCTTTATCAGGATACCACTTGGTTTCATTTTCAGGTGCATCAAATTGATTTGGATCAATTGGCATATGATACATTTTCTTACATACAAAAATCATATTAGCCTCTTCAAAAGAAAGAGTATCTTCTACTTGCATTGGTGTAAGACCAGACTCAGCTACTTTATCATGGTCACGACCAGAGATTTTACCACAGAGTGCAAGTGCCTTACGATAGCTTTCATCAAAGAAAGAGATGGTAAAAGTATCGTTTTGGTCAATAAATTCTTTTGTATAGCGTTGAGGACGGATATAAGTTGTAACAGCATTTTTACCCCACATGATGCCAAGACTTCCCCAGCTTGCAGTCATCGTACCAAGTTTGTTTGTATCTCCAGAAGAGATTAGAAACCATTCTTTGCCGATTTTGTTGAAAGGATTAAATTGTAAATCTTCAATATTGACTTCTTTAAATTGCATGAGGTTACCTCCCAAAAAAGTTTGTTTAATTTTTTATTTTCATTATAGTGTAGCATGTTTTAGCTTGTAAGAGAAAGCAGAAATATATTTTCTTCAAGTAATTTTAAGTAAAAGTTAAGAAATAGAAGAGAGGCGTAATCAGTCTGATTTATATTATGATAAGTAAGGGTATAAATTTACTCTTTCTTTTGAGTAAGATGCTTTAAAGTCATTATAATAGTGAGGTGTACTAAAAAACAAAGGTATAGATAAGTAAAGAGACGGTATTATTTCTTAAGATTTGGAAAGGATAGGGGTGTAATCTTGACAATTTCAGGTAATCATCAGATGATAGGTGAGTAAAGTTTTTACTCTACATATGAAGTAGAATGGATAAGATAGAATATACAATTGTTATAGAGATAAAAAGAAAAATCAACTGGCGATAAAGGAGCATGGAATGAAGAAGATTACTAAGATTAGTATGCAACAAAATGGGGAGCGTTATAATGTATTTTTAGATGAGGAGTTTTTCTGTGGTATTACAGAAGATACTCTTGTTAAACTGAATCTTAAAAAAGGGATGGAAGTAGATGAAGGAGCATTAGAGGCTATCATAAAAGAAGAAAGTAAGAATAAATGCTTTAACTATGCCGTATTTTTATTAGGAAAGCGTAATTATTTTGAAAAGGCTTTAGTTGATAAGCTCACACAAAAAGAATACGATGAAGAGGCCATTGCCTTTACCATTGAAAAGTTATATAGCTATGGTTATATCAATCAAGAGCGTTTAACAGAAGCTTTTGTAAGGGATAAAAAACGGTTTTCTAAAAAAGGTCCACGCTATATAGCTAATGCCCTCAGGGCAAAAGGGGTAGATGGAGATATGATTAGACAAGCATTAGAAGAAAACTATGATGCGGATGAAGAGCTGGAAAACTGCAAAAGTTTATTATGGAAAAAACTTGATTATTATAAAAGAAAAACAGAAGATACGTATACTCTAAGAGGAAAGCTCTATACATTCTTGGCACAAAGAGGATATGGAAGCGATGTTATCAAAAGAGCGATTGAAGCTGTTCTTTTGGAATCTGATAGTGAGGAAGAAGGGGAATATTAGATAAGTATTAACTTTTCACTTCTTCTGATAATAGATAGTATGTATAGATTTAAAACAAGGTTTTATATTAAAAAGAAGAAATGCTTATTGAATGAAATGAGCATAAAAGAGAGGAAAGTATATAAAGTGAAAAAAGGGTATGCTATTTTAGACACTGATTTATTAGGTGAAATCGGCATTATTGTGAGTGAACAAGGTGTAGAAAAGATTTGCCTAACTAAAGAAAGTTTTGAAACCTATTTAAAGATAAATCCAGATTTAAAACAAGATGAAGTACTTTGTAGAAATGCAAAAAGTCAAATAGAAGAATATTTTAGAGGAGAACGCTTGATATTTGATTTACCTTTGGTGATTGAAGGGACTGAATTTAGAAAGCAAGTTTGGAAGGCACTTACAGAGATTCCTTATGGCGAAACAAGAAGCTATGGGGACATTGCAAAGGCTATTTGTAATCCAAAGGCAGTAAGAGCCGTGGGAAGTGCAAATAAAGCAAATGCTATTCCACTTCTCATACCATGTCATCGAGTGATTGGTTCAAAAGGTAGGATGGTAGGATTTATGGGGTGTCGTACAGATTTGCAAGCACGTTTACTAGAACATGAACAAAGAGTGTATAGGCAATATCAACATCTTTGCAAGTTAAGTGAAAATCCATATAAGCAAAACTAAAGCTTTGATTTGTAAAATAGTATAGAGAAATAAGTTGGGTAATAAGGGGTGATTAAAATTTTTAGATGGATAGGTAGACTACTTAAGGGGATAGTGAATTTATGTTTAACTCTAATCCTCATTGTTGTGTGCATTTATGTAGATGCACGTTACATAGAGCCTAAATTACTTTGGGTAAAAGAGGAACAAGTAGCAACAGGTAAGCTAGCTGCAGGAACACAAGTAAAGGTTGTATTATTTAATGATGTGCATTTGGGAGAGTATTATAGCTTAGAAGATTTTAAAAAAATTATAAATAAAATTAATGAGCAGGAGCCAGATGTTATTCTATTTGCGGGAGATTTAATAGATGATAACAAGACCTATAAAGAAGAGGAGGGGGGGATAGCACTTTTATCAGAACTTAAGGCCAAATATGGAAAGTATGCAGTCTATGGGAATCATGATCACGGTGGTAATGGGACAAAGCGCTATGCAAGAATGATGAAGCAGTCAGGGTTTATCCTATTAAAAGACAAGAATGAAAAGATTACATTAGATAATGGTGAGCAGCTTTGTATAATAGGCATAGATGATATTGTATTAAGCAAGCCAAAGTTTGAAGAAGCTTTTGTAGGAACAGATGAGAGTCATTTTAATTTATTTATTTCCCATGCACCAGATGTCGTTGAGTATGTAAAAAAGATGCCAATTGATTTGCAGGTTTCTGGTCATAGTCATGGAGGGCAGGTGAGGTTACCTCTTATTGGCGCACCGCTTACAGTACCTTTTGGAACACAGTATATAAAAGGATTTTATAAGCCAGAAGAAAAAGAAGATATGGTGCTTTATGTGAATTCGGGTATAGGGACAAGTAAATTGCCTTATCGCTTTTTAAATCCGCCTGAGATTACCGTTTTTGAAATTAAAGGATTATAGATAGAAGGCTTAAGAAGTGAATAGATGTATGAATAATAGTGAATGAAGTAAGAGGGGGTGATATGCTAGAAAATCTTATAAAAATCATGATGGATAGCATAGAAGCCTGTATTTACATATGGATTGAGAAATGAAAGCAAAAATAAATAGTTAGGGGAGGGACTTAAATGGAGATTAGATTATTAAATACACAAGATGATATCATGACACAAAATAATGTCATGGCTGTTAGTCATGTTTATGAGGAGAGTTGGAAAAGTGCTTATAAGGGATTGATACCACAAGATTATTTAGAGCAAATTCCTAAAGGGCATTGGATGCAGGCTTTAAAAAGTGGGGTGTGGCAGAGTTTTATTATGTTAGATGGAGGTAAAATTATTGGAACATCTGCTTATTGTGGGTCGAGAGATGAGAAGTTAAAGGGATATGGAGAGGTTGTATCCATTTATCTTTTACCAGAATACATGGGAAAAGGTTATGGCAAAAAACTGTTTCAAGCAGTGATTAATAAATTACAAGAAGAAGGCTATAAGTCAATCTATTTATGGGTGTTAGAAGGTAATAGCCGTGCCATCAAATTCTATGAGAAGTTTGGGTTTAAGGCAAATAGTGCATACTTAGATGACAATATTGGAGGAAAAGTAGTAAGAGAAATGCAATATGTCTATCATATGGAATAGTATAGTGAATAGATAATAAATCAGCTAAGGGAGATGAAGAGTATGACTAATCTGATGGAAATCATATTTGAAGTTGGCTTTGATCTACTAGAAATTGTGGCAGAAGTATGGCAGCATAAAGAGAGCAAGAAACGTGAGAAAGCAAAGTTAAAAGAAAAAATTCAAAATCAAGAATAAAAAAGATGCAAAATAAAAGGCATACTCCTGTATCAAATAAATGATTTAAAAGATAAATTATTTACCTAAATTGCAATAACAAATTGAACTACCCTGCTAAACTAATAAATTTACCACCTATTTAGTAGCATAAATTAAATCTAGTTGTTTCTCAAAACATTCCTCTGGGGTTTGGTACTTGAGTATTTTTCTTGGTAAAGTATT
>JAGAVZ010000142.1 GCA_017941635.1 Cellulosilyticum sp. | reverse complement strand
CTTTAGAGGTAGATACTAATATAGGAAATACATGGTATGAAGCTAAATAGGGGGTAAATATGATTAAGATAGGATTAACAGGTGGTATTGGCTCTGGGAAGAGTACTGTATCTGCAATGCTAAAAGAAGCTGGTTTTCCTATAATTGATGCAGATATTATAGCTAAAAGCGTTTTAGAAAAATATCCTGAGATTTTAGAGAAAGTAAAGATAGACTTTGGAGTTGGGTTTTTCGATTGGAGAGGCCAATTCCGTCGTAAAGAATTTGGAAATCATATATTTAGATTTCCTAAACAAAGAATTAAGTATGAGGCTTTGATTCTACCTTATATAATAAGAGAAATAGAAGATGAATTAAAAGAATTAGAGAAAAAAGGCGAAAAAAAGGTAATAGTTGATGCACCTACTTTAATAGAAAATGATTTGCATAAAGAGATGGATTATGTTATTTTAGTTTGGGTAGATTCAAATACACAACTTCAAAGAGTGAGAAGTAGAGATTCTTTATCTAGAGAAGATGCTATAAATAGAATAAATGCACAAATGCCTTTAGAGAGAAAGAAAGATTTTGCTAATATTATTATTGAAAATAATGATACTTTACTGAAGACTAAGGTGCAGGTTGAATCACTTATAGAGTTTTTAAAAGCAATATAAAGTAGGGATATAAAATGGATTATAAAAAATTATTAGTGGTAGTTTTAGTTGCAGTAACGATGTTTTTTATAACAAGATGTGGAGTGAAGAATTTTTTCTTTCCATACAAATATAAAGAATATGTAGATAAATATAGTGTGGAATACGGTGTAGATCCGTTATTGGTGCTATCGGTAATTAAAGGAGAAAGTAATTTTGAGCCTAAAGCAGAATCGAATAGAGGAGCTAAAGGATTAATGCAGATTATGGATAGTACTGGTGAATGGGTTGCAGAAGAAATTGGGGTAGAAGATTTTACTCCGGATATGCTTTTTGATGAAGAAATAAATATAAGATTTGGATGTTGGTATCTTAAAAATCTTGAAGGTGAATTTGGGAGTTTAGACCTTATTTTAGCTGCATATAATGCAGGAAGCGGTCATGTAACTAAATGGCTTAAAGATGAAAGATATTCACCTGATGGGGATGTATTAACGTATATACCATTTGCTGAAACAAAAAAGTATGTTGATAAGGTTAAAATAAATTATAATGTCTACAAATATTTTTATAGAAAAAATAAATATTAACTAATATTTATTAAGGCAGACAACGGTCTGTCTTTTTCTTTTATGTAAATCATAGATGGTTTTTATATATTATGAAATAGTTTTGTAGTAATAGCAAATAGTATTTTATAAAGAGTGGTTAATATTGACATATAGAATTTAAGGTGATAGCATTTTATTTAAAAGATATGTTAAATGGAGGTAAAAATGGATAATATAGGCGGAATAATTGTAGCGGCTGGAAATACAAGTTATAAAGTATCTCCTTTGCTTAAAATTGGTTCTATTTCAATAATAAAAAGGTTAGTTTTAACTTTTCAGCAAGCTGGTATTTCTCCTATTGTTGTTATAACAGGTTTTCAGTCTGTTGAAATTGAACAACATCTTGTAGATTATGGAGTAGTATTTTTGAGAAATGAAAAATTTGAGAATTCAGATAAATTATATTCTGCAAAGATTGGGCTTGATTTTTTAAAGGATAAGTGTAAAAAAGTTGTTTTTACACCTGTTACAGTTCCTATGTATAATTATAATACGATAAAAAATCTTATTGAAATGGACAAGGAGTTGGTTATTCCATCATACCAAGGTCGTACAGGGCATCCACTTCTTTTGGATTGCTCGCTTATACCTAAAATACTTGCATATGATGGTAAGGAGGGTATGAGAGGAGCAATAAAAGAGCTAATCACAGAAAAAGATTACTTAGAAGTAAATGATGAGGGAATTTTATTAGATGTAGAAAGAATTGAAAGGATAGATGAACTTGTACATTTACATAATGAAGAACTTTTACATCCGTTTATTAGGATAAGCATAGAAAAGGAATTTGCTTTTTTTAATTCTAGGGCAAAGCTTTTACTTATACTTATAGAAGAGACACAGTCAGTAAAAGGTGCATGTAAATATATGGCGCTTTCATGTGGCAAAGCTTGGAGTATGATTAATGAAATGGAAGAAGCATTAGGATATAGTGTTGTGGAAAGAAGACATGGTGGAAGACGTGGAGGAAAGACAGTCTTATCACAGAAAGGAAAAGAGTTTTTAAAGAAGTATGAAAAATATGAAAAAGATATAAAGGAATATGCAGTAAGTCATTTTTATAATATTTTTCAAGAATCTAGATAAAATTAAATGAAACAACATCAAGTTCTTTTAAGGAATAATTTGATGTTGTTTTTTTATTTTTTTATAATAAAAATAAAGAAATGGAAAAACATGGGAGGGGAATATGTATACTATAAATGTAAATGGGAAAGATTATACAACCACTGAAGATAAGAAATTATTATCGTTTTTAAGAGATGATTTAAGATTTACTTCAGTAAAAGATGGGTGTAGTGAAGGAGCTTGTGGTACCTGTACAGTTTTGGTTGATGGTAAAAAATTTAAGGCATGTGTGCAAAAGGTTTCAAAATTTGAAGGCAAAAAGATAATAACAGTTGAAGGTCTCACAGAAAGAGAAAAAAGCGTTTATGAACATTGTTTTGCAGAGGCTGGTGCTGTTCAGTGTGGCTTCTGTATTCCTGGAATGGTTATTGCTGCAAAATCACTTTTAGATATCAATAACAATCCAAGTTTAGATGAAGTCAAAAAAGCTATAAGAGGAAATATATGTCGTTGTACAGGTTATAAAAAAATTGAAGAAGCAATTTTAATGGCTGCAAAATTTTTTAGAGAAAATCTTGAAATACCTGAAGAGCCAAAAGAATTACACATGAATCAAAGATATAAAAGACCTGATGTTGCTGAAAAAGTTAATGGAACAGGTAAATTTGTAGATGACCTTTATTTGCCGGGGATGATTTATGCTAAAGCTGTACGTTCAAAATATCCAAGAGCAATGGTAAATAAAATTGATATTAGTAAAGCTCTAGAACATCAAGATTGTGTAAGGATTTTATTAAAAAAAGATGTTCCAGATAATGTTATAGGGCATATGAAAAAAGATTGGGATGTTATGATTGGTGAAGGTGAAATAACAAGATATGTTGGTGATTGTATTGCTCTTGTTGCTACAAATCATAAGGAGACTTTAGATGAAGTATGTAGTTTAGTTGAAGTAGATTATACAGAACTTACACCTATTACTTCACCACAAGATGCACTTCGTGGAGATGCACCACTAATTCATAAAGATGGAAATATTATGGCAAGAGCTAGTCTTGTTAGAGGAAATGCAGATGAAGCAATAAAAAATTCTAAATATGTTGTAACTAGGAAGTATAAAACACCACATCAAGAGCATGGATTTATGGAGCCAGAGTGTGCTATTGCTGCACCAGAAGGTGATGATGGTATTCTTCTATATTCAGGGGGACAATCTGTATATGATGAACAACGAGAAATTGCTATGATGCTTAAAATTCCAAAAGAAAAAGTTCATTGCCATACACAACTTGTTGGTGGTGGATTCGGAGGTAAAGAAGATATGAGTGTTCAGCACTTAGCAGCACTTATGGCTTGGCATACAAAGAAACCTGTTAAGGTTAAATTTTCAAGACAAGAAAGTCTAGCATACCATACAAAACGACATCCGATGGAAATAGAATTTACAACAGCTTGTGATGAAAACGGTATATTAACAGGGATGAAAGCTGTTATTATTGCAGATACAGGTGCATATGCTTCACTTGGAGGTCCTGTATTGCAGAGAGCTTGTACTCATGCTGCTGGACCATATAATTATCAAAATGTTGATATTCTTGGAATGTCTGTATATACAAACAATATGGTTTCAGGTGCTTTCCGTGGTTTTGGTGCAGCACAAAGTTGCTTTGCGATGGAAAATAACTTAAATATCCTTGCAGAAGAAGTTGGTATTTCCCCTTGGGAAATTCGTTATCGTAATGCAATTCGTCCAGGACAAATATTGCCAAATGGACAAATTGCCGATGAAAGTGTTGGTCTTGTTGAATGCTTAGAAGCTGTAAAAGATATTTATGAATCAAATCCATATGCAGGTATTGCAGTAGGATGGAAAAATAGTGGTAAAGGGGTAGGGATTATAGATTCAGGTAGATGTAAGCTTCTTATTAAAGATGGGAAGGTGCACGTGCTAACTTCTGCTGCATGTATGGGGCAAGGAATTGCTATCATGTGTAAAACTATGCTTTGTGAGGCAACAGGTTTAGAACCACAGATAGTAATTCATGAATCAGCTGATACAATCAAAACTCCTGATTCTGGAACTAGTACAGCATCAAGACAAACTGTTGTTACTGGTGAAGCAGTTAAACGTGCTTCTATGAAACTAAAAGAAGATTTAGATAAAGGATTAACACTTAATGAGCTAGAAGGTAAAGAATATTTTGGTGAATACCATCCAATGACAGATGGATTAACATCAACAAAAGAATTCCCTGTTCGCCATGTAAGTTATAGTTATGGTGTACAAGTAGTAATATTAAATGAAAAAGGCAAAGTAGAAAAGGTTGTTGCAGCATATGATGTAGGAACACCTGTTAATATTCAAGCAGTCGAAGGTCAAATTGAAGGCGGTATGGTAATGGGGCTTGGATATGCACTAACAGAAGAATTTAAATGTGAAGATGGTTATTGTAAAACAAAACTTGGAACTCTTGGGTTGATGCGCTCAACAGAAACTCCAGAATTAGAAGTTAAACTTGTCAAAGGACCGGGAGAAATACCACTTTCATTTGGAGCAAAAGGTTGTGG
>JAGAVZ010000141.1 GCA_017941635.1 Cellulosilyticum sp. | reverse complement strand
GATTTTGGTGATGAGCCAAAAAGTATAAAGAATATAAATCTAGAATAACTATTCATCAATTTACAAAGTGGTAGAACAACTTTATAATAAATAAGAATTACTATTATTTGGAACTCGTTATTTAATTACTAGCTACTGAATAGATTCTTTATTGTATATAGATAATATTAGGCGAGGCTGAAGTAAGGATAGATGACCAAGTTATAGATGAATTTAGTTTAAGAGTAGAATGGAGTAAAGTAATGAAAGCATTATTTGTTCAGTATCCAAAATGTACAACATGTAAAAAAGCATTCAACTATTTAAAAGAAAAAGGTGTGGAAATGGAAGATCGCCACATCGTGGAAAATGTGCCAACAGAAGCAGAGCTTAAAGAATGGATGGACAAGAGTGGTCTTGAAACAAAAAAATTCTTTAACACATCAGGTCAGCTTTATAGAGAAATGGGCTTAAAAGATAAAGTAAAAGATATGTCACAAGAAGAAGCGATTAAGCTACTTGCTACAAATGGGATGCTCATTAAACGCCCAATTTTAGTGACAGATAATAGTGTATGTGTTGGTTTCAAAGAAGCACAATACGATGAAGTCTTAAAATAACAACAGGTACAATTTGAATGATTCATATAAGAAGCTCTAGTAGTATGAGAGTATGCCAAGAAAAGATAGGCTAACATATTGCTAGAGTTTTTATGTTCATTAAAAATGATGGACATAGAAAGCGCATCAATCAAATAAAGCAAATGAGTAGCAGTAAAGAGAAGTATATGAATGAGTTGATTGGGGAATAGAAAAATATATGAAGCCATCTCTATGGATGGATTTTTATAACAATAAGCGAATAACAGACAATTTATGTGTTATACTACTTAAGTATATTACATAAATAGGAGGCAACGATGATTCAGATTAAAGATGTAGCATTACAAGAAATAGATGCACGTATTGTGCCAGTATTTGAAGAAGCACAAGTGCAAGATGAAGTATTAACACAGATTATGACTTCAGATGTTTTTAAAGGCAAAGCAGAAGAATTATTTGTTTTACCAAGTGTAGGTGAAAAAATTAAATATACACTTTATGTTGGGTTAGGAAAATTGGAAGACTTTTCACCAGAAGACTTTAAGTCAGCAATTGCAAATGCAGTAAAAAAAGCAAAAAGTCTTAAAGTAAAATCATTAGGGATTCAAATTGCAGTGAATGAAAAGCTTTGTGTAGGTGGTAATGTAAAAGCTATTACACAAGCTGCTTTATTAGGTTTATATAGCTTTGATAAATACAAAACAAAAAAAGAAGAAGAACAACCAATGAATATTTATATTTGTGGTGTACCAGCTGAGAAAAACCAACGTGCCAATACAGTTCTTGCAGAAAGCAAAAATGTAGTAGAGGGTGTGATTTTAGCAAGAGATTTAACGAATGAACCCTCTAATGCCATTTACCCAGAAACATTAGCCAACATAGTTGTAGAAACTTTTAAAGATACAAATCTTGAAGTTGAAGTTTTAGATGAGATGCAAATTGAAGCTTTAGGAATGAAAGCATTCTTGGCAGTAGGTGGAAGTTCAACAAATAAACCACGTCTTATTGTAATGCGTCATAGAGGTGGAGCAGAAAATGGTGAAGTGCTTGGACTTGTAGGGAAAGGTTTAACTTATGATACAGGTGGTTACTCACTTAAACCAACAAACTCAATGAAAACAATGCACAGTGATATGGGTGGTGCAGCAGCAGTAATTGGTGCTATGTATGCAATCAGTAAAAATAATGTACCTAATAATGTAACAGCAGTTGTTGCAGCATGTGAAAATGTGATTGCACCAGATAGTTACAAACCAGGTGACATCATTGAATCAATGGCTGGCAAAACTATTGAAATCGGCAACACAGATGCAGAAGGTCGTTTAACACTTGCAGATGCTGTGACTTATATCATCGAAAAAGAAAATGTACAAAAAGTTATTGATGTAGCAACATTAACCGGTGCAGCATTAGTAGCTTTAGGGTCAGAGTATACAGGTGTAGTGACAAATAATGATGAATTCTTTGATGAATTGATGGCAACTGCTGATAAGGTAGGAGAGAAGTTCTGGAAACTTCCAAATGATAAAGTATTTGCTAAGATGAACAAAAGTACAGTAGCAGATCTTAAAAATATCGGTGGTCCACATGCAGGAACAATCACAGCTGGTTTATTTGTAGGTGAATTCGTTCAAGACTTACCATGGATTCACTTAGACATTGCAGGCACATCTTGGTCAGAAAAAAGTGAAGGCTGTTTATCACAAGGTGGTACAGGTGTGCCAGTTAAAACATTATATGGTTTAGTTGCAGCACCATGCCCATGTGGTAAACACAAATAAGAAGACGATGGATGAAGCATCTGATTTATGATAATCAACTAGATACACAATAAATAAAATACTTACTTATTAATTGAAAGGCTATAAATAAGTAGGATTGTAAAATAAGAGGATTTCCCAATTAGGTTTTGATAACAATTGGAGACCCTCTTATTTTATGAAAAATTTTATAGAATCATTGGATTATGTCAAGAAACTTTAATAAGTCTTACATATTTTTTTCATATTCAAAAAGATAAAAACCACCCCTATCTTCTCTAGGAGGCGTTTCACCGATTTTTTGATAGCCCACTTTTTCATAGAAATGATGGTTTCGATAGTTTTTATATGGAGTATGAAGTTTCCATTTTTTTGCGTTAGGAAATTCACTCTCAATAAAGGTAATAGCTTTCGTACCAATTCCTGTGTTTTGATATTGTTTTTGAATATAGATACCGCCTAACCAAAAGACACCATCATTCACTTCGCAGCAAGTAATTCCGCCAATGATAGTACTATCTAATACAATTTTGTAGGTTGGATAATGGAGTATATTATATTTTTCTTTCTCATAATTATCGTACCCACTTGGCCCAAATCCGTATTGTTCAAGATCATCAGAAAAAGCATCAATTTTAGCTATCATGTAAGCATCGAGGTCATCAACAGTTGCTCGAATAAATTCTAACATTCTATCCCTCCTATAAAAAAATATAAAATTTAAGTGAATGAATAAAAAGTATGTAATTTATATTATGATAACATACTTTTTGCTTGGTTAAAATAACAGGCTATTTAGGTGATTTGTCGAGAAAATAAAGCATAGATAGAATAGGAACAAGGACAGATTTCAAAAAGGGGAGGGGACTTTGAAATTAATTCAAACCATAAATTACCAGCCTTAAAATAAAGGCCAAAGGTTGAAGTTGTGAGAAACAAGTGTATAATAAATATTACGAAGTTGTTACATAGCTTAAACAAAATGTAATAATTTTTCAGCTTAAACACATAGGGAAGTTGTTTGAGGGGATTCAATCCAAATTGATTCAATCCAGAGAAATTCATCTAAAGCCTAGATGAAAATTAATGAAAGAGGATAAGAGGAGAATAATCATGAAATCAAGAAAATTTATAGCAAAAGTAGCGATGTTCACACTAGTAGGAACAACAGTATTAGGTTCAGGTGCAGCATTATTCGCAGATGTAAATACGGCAGAATGCGTTGTATACACTAAAAAAAATCCAATTAGGAGAAAAAAATCAAATAAGAAGCAGTGTCAATCAGCTATAACAAATAATGCATGTAAACCTAACATAACAGTAAAGCCAGGATGTGGACAAGGCTCAAATTCAAATACAAATAATAATGGAAATAGCTGTGGCAATACTGGTAACAGTAATGGTGGAAATAACTGTGGAAATACTGATAATAACGTAGGAAACAGTAACAACGGAAATACTGATAATAACGTAGGAAACGGTAACAACGGAAATACTGATAATAACGTAGGAAACAATAATAACGGAAATACCGACACTGGTAATAATGGCAATAACAACCAAGGTGGAAATGGTTCTACAGAAGAAAAACCAGAAAAACCTGATTCAGATAATACAAATACACAAAAATCATTTGAAGATCAAGTTTTAGTACTTGTTAATAAAGAACGTGCAAACTATGGATTAAGTCCACTTACAATGGATGAAAGTTTAAGAAATGTAGCACGTATCAAATCAACAGATATGTATACAAATAAATATTTTGATCATACAAGTCCAACCTATGGTTCACCTTTTGAAATGCTTAAGACATTTGGCATCAAATACTCAGCAGCAGCAGAAAATATTGCTCAAGGTTATCAAACACCAGAAGCAGTAGTAAAAGGTTGGATGAATAGTCCAGGACACCGTGCAAATATACTTAATGGCACTTATAAAAAAATTGGTATTGGCTATGAGGCAAACGGAAATTACTGGACACAATTATTTACTTCATAAGGTAATTCGATAAACCATTTATAAGTTTTATGCTTTGTGGTTCCCCTTTAAAATAAAATTACGAAGAAACACACTCTATAACGATTCGATATAGAGTGTGTTTCTTTGTTGTGTTTAGAAAAGGATAAACTTTAAAGTTGAATTTTAGAAAAATTATGATATAATCTCTAAAAATCATTTATGTATGGGAGAGTGAATATGGCATAGGAACAAGTTTGGAATACGATTTATGAAGCACAAGGAAGAAGTACAGCAAGGTGTATTACCTTATAAGAATCTATAATAAACCTTATCAGACAGAGATTTATTTGGTTCTTTGTGAGCAATAGAAGAAAAGCTTTAGAAGAATGAGTAACTTACCAATAAAATTTAGAACAATTAGTAGGCTATTGATTAAACAGTTGTAAGGAGGAAATAAGAAAATGATTAGACATATTTGTATGTTTACTTTAAAAGAAGAAAATAAGGTAGAAAATATTAAAGAGTTTGTTAGACGTACCGAATACTTAAGAAATTTATCCATGATACAACGCTTTGAAGTGGTTACTAATGTGGCAGGAACACCTGATAGTAACTATGATGTCGCATTAATTTTTGATTTTCTATCAGTGGAAGAGTTAGACAAGTATCAAAAAGCACCTGAGCATGTGGCATTTGGAAAGTTTGTAAGTGAGGTAAGAGAAACACGTGCATGTATTGATTATGAAATATAAATAGCTAGTTTCGTTATACCCAAATGAGATGGTATAAGAGATAGCTTGTTTCTTTTATACAAGAAAAGTGGAGTAGGTATAAGGAGGAAAACCGTGAGGTATCCAATTAAGAAAATGCTGATTAGAAGCATTCAGAGCATGGTAGAAAAAACATATCATCCGATGCAAGTTCCATCTGATTTAAATATGATAGAAAATATAAGTTACATAGAGGATGGCTTAGTAGAACATAAGCTAGATATAATCTATCCACCAAAAAGGCAAGAGAAATATCCTATCATTATTAATATTCATGGTGGTGCATTTTGTATGAATTCTAAAGAGATGCTTTATAGAGATTACGCCATCAAATTATCTAGAAATCAATTTGCAGTGGTTAATATAAACTACACTTTATCCACTAAAGAAGTTTTTCCAAAACAAATAGAAGATGTTCTTGAGGTGCTTAAGTTCATAAGTAACAAGGCAAATATGTACCAATTAGACCTTGAGAATATATTTATTGTAGGAGATTCAGCGGGAGCTTATTTAGCGGCTATGGTAGGATGTATTATAACTTCTCCTAAGTTACAAATGTACTATAATTGGAAGTTGCCAATAAAAATACGTGCCATCGCATCAAATTGTGGGATGTTTGACTTTGATACTTATATGCAAAAAGATGTTCAGTTTCCAATGAGAAAGGGGATTACAGAAATTTTATTTGGCACAAAGGAATATCAAAAGCTAGAAAGCTATGGATATTCTTCTGTCTTAAAATATATCAATAAAGATTTTCCTCCAATTTATATTATGGATACAGGCCTGTATTCTTTTGAAATGGAAGCAAGACGTTTAGAAAAAGTTTTAATAGAGAATCATATTGAGCATCAAATACATATTTATGATAAGTATGAAAAGTTACCACATGCTTTTAATATCATGGAAAAGTACGCACAGGGGGAAGAAGCTCTAGAAGAACTCTTTAGATTTTTTGAAAGGCATTTGACAGATAAAGGGGATTTATGATGAATGAAAGTAGTCTTTTTACTATTTTTGTGTTGCCTGATTATCAAGGGAAAGGTATAGGAAGAAGAATTATTGAAACCTTAGAAAGTGATGTGTTCTTTATGAGGG
>JAGAVZ010000140.1 GCA_017941635.1 Cellulosilyticum sp. | reverse complement strand
CTAGTTGTATTTGTTGTTGTAGGAGACTCAATTATAACTTAGAAATAGGGGATATCGCTATTTTTATTGCAAAAAATAGTATAAACCCTTGATATATATGATATTTAAATTTAAGAAGTAATGTCAAACTTGACATTACCTATAAAGTACAGGAGAGAAAGAAATGAATAAAAAAGTTAGTGTAGGTGTTTTATTAATCCATTTATTTTGGGCATTAGGTTTAGCAGTAGGTGTATATTATATTGAATATGGTATTATGAGTCTTTTTGCAACATTTGGATGGAATATAGATAATCTTATTTCATTTAACGTAGCAGGTGGTGCACTTTTATTTTTGATGTTCTACTTAATAGAACGTAAATTAATTCAAGAAGAGGTAACTCAAAGAGGGCTATTTATTATTGCAACCTATGTCATTCCGATTATGTATCAATTCTGTATGATTAAGGTTCTTCAAGGTCAAGGTACAGAATATATTGTAGTCTTTATGTTTATTCTTACTTTAATTCTTTTAATCATGGGATTATTCTTCAGAGGAATGTTAGAGGTTGTAAACTATTATAGAGTGCATATTAGAGTAAAAAGATAATAATGAGCCAAAAAGGCTGAATTCTAGAATATAGGATTCAGCCTTTTTATAATGAAAGATTACTTACCTAGATGTTTGTAATAAAAAATAGCAAGTTGTGTACGGTCACGAAGCTCGAGTTTATCTAGGATATTACTGATATAGTTACGAATCGTACCTTCACCTAAGTACAATTTTTCTGCGATTTCTCTATTGTTAAGACCGTTAGCCACCTCTTCAATAATGTGTAGTTCCTTAGGTGTAAGCTCAAATTTTGCTGAGGTAGTGTTAGTGTTTGAAGCTTCAGCCAGTAGTTGAGGAAGTTTAGTAATAACTTCATTTCCAAAGACACTTTGCCCTTTATAAACAGCTTGAAGGGCGGGAATTAGGCTATCAAAGTCTTGTTTTAATAAGTAGCCTTTAGCACCGAGTCTAAGAGCTTCTACTATATATTCGTCATCTGTAAAGGTAGTCAGATAGAGTATTTTGGCATCAGGAGACTTAGCGATAATTTGTTTACCAGCCTCTATTCCTGTTAAACCTGCCATGCGAATATCCATTAGTAGGATATCTGGATTAAGTTCTGGAAACAGTGTGATAGCATCTTGACCACTTAGGCCAGTACCTACAACTTTAATATCAGGACTGGATTCTAAAATCATTTTAAGGGAAGCAACGATTAGTTGATCATCATCAATAATTAGAACATTCATAGGTCATCTCCTTATTTTTAGGCACAGATATAAAAATTCTGAAGCCTTTTTTTGTATCAATCCAGAACTGTCCCCCCAACTGAGAAACACGTTCTTGCATATTGTTAAGTCCAATGCCATTAGAAAAGATAGGTTTATTAGTTAAGTCGTTATCCCTAATAATGAGCTGATAAAAAGAGGGTTGTTCTCTAAGAAGAACTTCTACTTGAGTAGCATGAGAATGTTTAATGACATTGGATAATGCTTCTTTGACAATGGCAATAAAACTATATTTAATTTCTTTGGAAGGTGTGAGATTAATGTCGTATTCAAAATGAATGTGGCAAAAGTTAAATTGCTCTACAAGCTTTGTGATTTCTGCTTCAAGGTCTAAGGATTCATCATGCAAATTATGAACACTAGAACGAATACTAGTCATAGCTTCTGAAAGACTTTCTTTGACTAAAGATAAATGATTATGTATAACTTCATTTTGATTTTTAGTAAGTGTCATGACTGCACCAATTTGTAGTAGACACCTAGAAAGCACATGACCTACATTGTCATGAATTTCTCTAGCAATGCGATTACGTTCATTTAAGGTAGCCATATAAATTTCAGAGTCTTGCTTTTCTAGTAAGGCTTTATTTTTTTCAGCTAATAGAGTAGCCAGATGTTCTAATTCATCTTTACCGTTATAGTGCATTTGGGAGAGGTGACTTAGTGCATAAGAATTCTGTTTCATCATGTGACACACATAGGAGACCATCAAACAGGTTAAAATTTCCTGAATAGAATAAGTGTCTGTACAGAGAAAAAGAATCAAACAAAATATAAAGAATAAGTGGAGTGGACGTTCCTCTTTAGTAGCAGTTACACCATAGATCAATAAAGGTAAGAAAAAGAGATAATCTAAGGATAAGCTACAAAGTAACAAGTAAAGAATAAAGCCTAATATAGGAATAGTTTTTAAGAATTGAGCACGATTAGATTTATTTGCAATGTAGGTATTCATTCCACAGATAATAATCGTTACAAGAACAGGTACTACAAAGGGAATAGGCACATACAAAAGATATAAAACAAAAAGTGTGCAAAATATAACTAATTGGTCTTTGATAAAAATCATATAAAACGCCCTCCTTCTTAAAGTTGTGTTAGAAGAATCAGAAAATGTACCTTTTGATTAGTTTAACAGTTTAAATATTTAAAGACAATATAAGAAGTAGGGGAGTATTAATAGAGAAGTACAGGAATATCAAATGAAAAGTGACAATTGTCATTTCAAAAAGTGATAGATATCACTAAAGATATCCTATGAGGTAGGCTAGAATGGACTTAGATAAGAATGAAAGCATATTAGGTGTATCAGAGATAGGAATCAAACAGCACACGTTAAGATAAAAAAGCACCTATTAAGATAGAACTTTCGAATATGGATAAGGAGCGTTAGGGGTATGGTGATAGAGGTAAAGGATTTAGTAAAACGCTATAAAGATAAAGTTGTATTAAATCATATGGATTTAGAAATTAATGAGGGAGAAATTTTTGGACTATTAGGACCCAATGGTTCAGGGAAAACCACTTTTATTAACTGCTTACTTGATCTTATACATTATGACAGTGGACAGATTAGACTCTTTAATCAAACGATGGCACTTCATGCAAATGAAATTAAAAGGAATATAGGCGTTATTATGCAGGATATTGGCGTGTATGGTGAACTCACCGTTTATGAGAATATTGATTATTTCTGTAGTCTTTATATTTTAGATGCTTATCAAAGAAAGCAGTTAGTAGAAGAAGCCATTGATTTTGTTAAATTAAATGAATATAGACATACTTATCCTAAGTCATTAAGTGGAGGATTACTAAGAAGGCTCAATATCGCATGTGGAATTGCGCATAAGCCAAAGTTAATTATTTTGGATGAACCTACATTAGCTATTGATGTGAATATGCGACATGTGATTTTGGAAGGATTAAAAAAACTCAATAGAGAAGGAAGTACTATTTTATACACATCACACTATATGGAAGAAATAGAATCCATATGCTCACGGATAGCGATTATAAACAAGGGAAGAATTATTGAAAAAGGCAGCAAAGAAGCTTTGCTTGGAATGATTCATACAGGAGAAACAATTAAAATAGAGGTTATGGAACTACCTCATGAAATAAGAGAAGGTATCAAGGCATTAGCACATGTGGATAGAGTAAGCTACGATGGAGAGTTGCTTGAGGTTAGATACACAAAGGGAAAAAATAATTTGCTCATGTTATTAGATTATTTATCGAAGCAGAATATCCATGTGGGGAATATAGAAAATAAAATCCCTACACTAAATGATGTTTTTCTGGAACTAACAGGAGATAAACTTGAGAGGTGAGATAGAAATGTTTGTAAGGCTTTTGAATATGCGAATTAAGATGCTGAGTCGTGAAAAGGAACTGTTTTTTTGGGGTATGATATTTCCGATGTTTTTAGCAACTTTTTTATATCTAGCAGGAGTAAATATACCAGAAAAACTGGAACTCACTCACCTAGCAGTGGAAGGTACATATATCACAAAACGATTAATAGATGAACAAGGAATACATAAGGATATCGCCTATTTTCTAGCCATTATTGGGCTAGCGTGTTATATCACAGGATTTACTGGAATAAAGGAAAGAGAAGGCATGGTGGTAAAGCTTTCTGCACGGGCAAGACGAATGAGTTTAGCGCCTATCAAAATGAGTACTCAGTTTTTGAGTGGATTGTGTGCAAATTGGCTTGTTAATAGTGGATGTATTGTTACGCTCATTATTTATATAAAAGGCATTTTAGGAATTAATTTAGTAGGGGATTTAAGTGGTTGGATGATGACTATTAGTTTAGGTGTAATGCTAGGATTAATATTGGGGATGATTGTAGGGTCTATTAGTAAATGGAATAGAGCAGGCAGACAAGGAATATTAGCAACTATATCAGTGGGAAGTGGCATTTTATCAGGGATGGTAGATGGCAAATTAAAATTTTATATGGATTATAACTTTCCTATAATCACTAAGCTAAATCCAATGAGCTTTATTGTAGATGCCCTCTATACACTTAATGTTTACGGCATGACTGGGCGATTTTATATGAATATATTTAAGCTGATTGGAGCCATTCTTATAGGCATGATGGGACTTATGATTTTGCAAAGGAGGAATAAACTATGAACCATTATGGACTTTATTGGAAAACACTAAAGAGATTTATTCCTCAAGCTATGATTTACATAGTGTTTTTTGTGATTTTATGCGTTGTGAATATAAAAGGGAGTTGGAATGAACACCTAATTAGTGCAGGTTATAAAATTGGATGGAGCACAGAAGAAGAAAGTCCTTTAGTTAGTCGCATAGAAGAAAGGCTTAAGCAAAATGAGCAAATTGAAATACTCGTGCAAAAAGATGTTAATAATGAAAAGATGACAGATGCTTTGATGCTTGATGTAGTAGACTATATCATCCATATACCAGAAGGATTTTCTGAAAGCATTTTATCTTCACAACCACTGGAGCTAGAGATATGGGCAAGAAGAGAAGATGAGAGATTACAAAAAATCGAACAAATGATAGAGGATACGATACAAGATTGGATAAATAACCCAGAAACAGATGATACATATATAGTGCCAGATGGCAAAGTAGAAAATGGAGAGATTATAAAAAGTAGAAGAGACGATGGACTAAGGATTAACTTTAATCAGATGATTTATGGATTATCAGCCGTCATTTTTGTGGGGGTGCTTAGTGTAACTTATAGCATTAATGAAGAAAAAGTAAGAATTAGGAAGCAGTGTGCACCATACCAAGAAAGAGAAAGGTTATTTTTACTAAAAGGACATATGATTTACGCTAGTATATGCCTAATACTTTTTTGGTTACTAGCCCTATTGTTTGATCCAAAGAACTTCTTCAGCTTCAGAGGCTTAATGTGGTGTTTTAATTCCATCTTGTTGATGTTTAATATTGTAGCTATTGCATACCTATTTAGCTTATTTGTAAAGGACATATACGTACAAATGATGGTAACTAATGTTGTGACATTAGCAGTTAATTTCATTAGTGGAACGACTATAGAACAAGAATATTTAAGTGAAACATCCATAAAAATTGCTCAATTCTTACCGACGTATTGGTATGTAAAGGCGAATAATCTTATTGCTGATATAGGTAGCTTAGCACAATTAAAAAATAAGAGCTTAATGAATGCTATACGGATAGAAATCTTATTTATTCTTACATTAGGGGTCATAACATTAGTCATACAGGAGCAGATAGAAGAGAAGGAGGAAATCCTACAATGAATATTATTTTAAAATATATTATTCGTTCTAGTATGGAAAAGAAATCTAGAACCCTACTGATTATATTAGCCATTGCAGTTTCGGGAGCATTATTCTATGCCTCATTAGCTATTAAAGAAAATCTAGAAGTTACATATACGGAAAACTTTTTACAGTCCGTAGGAAATGCAGACCTTATGATTGTACCTAATGAAGATTCTCCCTCTGAGTATTTTTCAAATCAGCTCGTTAGACAAATAGAGCAGGACACGACCTATATTATTAGTAAAATCACTAAGACTTTAAATTATAAGGTATCTATAAAGCGTAATGATATGTTGCAAATAACAGGAATGAATTTGGAGGACTATGAGAAAAATAATACGCTTGCCTTATTAGAAAAAGGTGATGTGGAACCTTTTAAGGGCAATAAAATTATTATTAGCAAGAAAACAGCCCAGCACTATGGATTAGAAATAGGCGATACTATGCCGTTTAAGATTAGAGACCGAATCAGAAACTATGAAGTAGTAGGAATTGCTGGTGGTCAGGGGATGTTTTTGGATGAATCTCACATGAAATATGGGCTTGTACCTTATGATAAGTTTAGCGCATATTTAGATACTAATAAGTATCCGAATACGATTTACATCAAGCTAAGGGATGAAAGCAAACTAGATGAAATCATGACTAAGCTCCAAAGAATTTATCCCAAATATGATATAAAAGAACCTTTTACACAAGAGGATTTAGATGAGAAAACAGGAATGTTATCTATGAGCCTCTTGTTTATGACGATTATGGTTAGTTTTATGAGTATTTTTATTATCTACTCTTCGTTTAAGGTTATTATGTTGCAGAAGTTACCTCACCTTGGAACCTTTAGAAGTGTAGGGGCAGACAAATCTAAGATTAATCAGGTAATGTTTTTAGAAAGTGGCATTTACGGCATGATTGGTGGGGTGCTTGCTTGTTTAATTGGTATCTTGATTAGTTATGTTTTAAGTGTAGTGACAATGCCAGAGGCACTAAAGGCAATTGGTACAAAGGTAGAGCTGAAGATTTCTGTACCTAAGCTGATTGTAAGTTTCTTGGTGGCAAATGGAATTTGTTTTATCAGCACCTTCTTTCCTATTATACAAGTGAGTAAAAAGCCAATTAAAGAAATCGTTTTAAATAGTAACTCACAGAAGAAAGGACACAGTAAATATCAAGGTGTGATTGGTATTGGATTACTGATTATAGGTTCACTTGCGCCTATTTATATGAATATGAGTATTGGAATGGCAGTACTAGGGATGGTTATAGCAATGCCTGCTGTAATCATAGGGAGTATTTATATTATGCCAATTGTGGTTCGTATGATTGTAGCAATCTTTACCCCTATTTTACAATTTCTTTTTGGAAATGTAGGGAAAATTGCCCTTAGAAATATGCGAAAGGATACAAGTCTATTAAATAGTGCAACGCTGATTATGATAGGGGTTACAGTACTTTTGATGGTCAGTAATTTAACCAATAACTTAACCAAAGAGCTTATGCTTTCTGTTGCCAATATCATTACAGCAGATGTAACAGTTTCTATGGGAGAGATGAATGACCAAACTGTATCACATCTAAGGAGTTATAGAGGGGTGGCAGACTTAGAGGCTTATAACTATATCGAGGATGTCCCTGTAGAGGAATTAAGTAATAATGTGACGGAGATTGATGGCATTGGAGGCATGGATTATTTCAAAATGAGGGATGTTAAGGTTGAAGGAAATCAGGAAGAACTCATTAAGAAATTACAAGAAGGTCGTAATGTCATCATTACAAAAACGATTCAAAAACGTAACCAATTAAAGATAGGGGATAAAATTGAAATTGATTTTAGTGGTTTTAAGGGTAAAAAGCATGAGTATACCATTATTGGTGTGACAGATACCATTATGCAAGCAGGGAGCTTTATGATGATTGGTCAAAAATATATGCAAATGGATACAAGAAATTATTATTATGATGCCGTAGAAGTACTGTTAGATGGAACAGTAGATAGAGAAGAAATAGTAAATCAGCTCAAGAAAGAATATAAGGATAAAAGTATTCATATCTCCACAAGAGAGGAAGTAAGCGAAGGACTTCATGCAAGTATGGCAGAGATGACAGCTCTTATTACAGGTTTTGCGATGATTGCAGTAGCCATTGGATGTGTGGGGATAGTAAATAATTTTATTATTAGTTTTATAGAAAGAAAACGGTCCATAGCCGTCCTTAAATCCATTGGAATGAATAAAAAACAAATCAAAAAGATGCTCTTAATAGAAGGAGCCATGATTGGGATTATTGGTGCAACAGTAGGAATATTAGGTGGCACCTTGAGTTTTAATATTACACCACTTTTTATGACACTAGGCAATGTAGATATGCCTATGAAACATTATCCAAATCTATTTTTAATCTATATATTAGGTGGACTGACAGTAGCTGTTATCGCAGCGGTAAGTCCAGTACGTAACTCAAGTAAGCTCAATATTATCGAAGAAATTAAGTATGAGTAGAGAGGAGTGTAGGAGATGGAAGAGGTTATTGCAGTACAGGATTTATTTAAAAGTTACCCTCTCGGAGCGGGAAAAATCGATATATTAAAAAATATAAATGTTTCTATATCACAGGGTGAATTTGTATCCATTATGGGACCTTCAGGTTCTGGGAAGAGTACATTGCTCTACTTAATGGGAGGGTTAGATAAACCTAGCCAAGGAAGTGTGAAAATCAAGGGAAAAGATTTGGCAAACATGCAAGATGAAGAGGCAAGTAAAGTAAGGTGTAGAGATATCGGTTTTGTCTTTCAGTTCTATAATCTGATTCCCAATTTAACAGTAGAAGAAAATATTATGCTCCCTATTTTACTAGATGGCAAGAGAGAAAAGGATTATAAAGATAGCCTAGCAGAAATTGTTGAAATTGTAGGACTTAAGGAAAGAAGAAAACATACTCCAAGAGAATTATCAGGAGGGCAACAACAACGTGTGGCAATTGCAAGAGCACTTATTAATGAGCCAGATATCATCATGGCAGATGAACCAATCGGAAACTTGGATTCTAAGACAGGAATGGAGATTATGGAATTACTACAAAAGATTAATCAAGAAAAAGGAAAAACCATTATTCAGGTTACACACTCATTAGAATCTTCAACTTATGGTAATAGAACGATTTTCCTAAGAGATGGAGAAATTTGTTCAAAGCTATACAGGGATTAGATGAGAGATAAAAGCTAAAATAGGCATTGCTTAAGATAAAGAAGATAGCAGCAATAAAGAAAAGGCTTTGAATCAAAATTAATCAAAATTCAAAGAAAAAGGAGAAGAAGAATGAGGAAACAATTACGTAATATACAAAGTTTTATAGGATTTGGGGCTATATGTGGCATGCTTTTAGTGGGGAATATCACTTTTACAGGATGTGCAAGTCAAGCAGCAGAACAAGAAGTAACAGAAAGTGTAGAAATTGTAGAGGAAGAGAGCAGTGAAATTAGTGTTTTTGGAAAAGTAGAAGCTCTAGATGCTCAGGAAATCTATATTGATTTTCCAGCGAGTGTTACAGAAGTTTTTGTAGAAGAAGGGCAAAGTGTAAAAGCTGGAGATCAGCTTATGCAGCTAGATTATGAACCTTACAAAAATACCATTGAAGTAGCTGCAGTAGAAAAGGAGCTTAATAAAATTAATACACAAGATAGCGTACAACAAGTAAATGCTATTAGTTCAGAAATTAATAGTCTTCAAGAAGAGAAAAGCCTTAAACAAAGCTACTTACAAGAATCCAATTATCAAATTCAAACCCTGGAACAATCTTTAAAAGTGATAGAAGATAAATTGGAGAAGTATAAAAATGACTATGAAACTGAAAAAACATTGGTAGAAGCAGGAGCAAGTGCAGAAGATAACTTAAAAAATCTTCAGTTACAAATAGATGGACTAGAGGTGGAAAAACAAAACACAGCTAAGCAACTACAAAACTTTAAAGAAAGCACTAAGTTACAAATTACTCAATTAGATGCAGGGATTAAAGCAAAAGAAGATGAAAGAACGCAGAAACAAGCGACCAACTCAAGGGCACAGAATAAGCAGATACTAAGTAGCCAGATTAGTGATTTGAATATCCAAAATATGAATACTAAGTTAAATAAGACATATTTACAAGAGAATTGTATTGTATCAGATTTAGAAAATGCCATTGTAGATGAAATCAAATGTGAGAAGGGAAGTTACATTGGACAAAATGGAGCAAGTTATTGCATGAAGCTATTAGATACCAATAGTATTCAAATCATCGCAGATGTACCAGAAGAATTTATCTCACAAATCACAGTAGGGCAAACTTGCAATGTAGTACCTTATTATAACAATATGCTAAATCTAGAAGGTAAAGTAGTACGTATTGATAAACGTGCTATAAAAGAAGATGGAGAAGTGATTGTTAAGGTATACGTTGAACTTAGCTCAAAAACGGATGAAATCATGCCAGGATTAAGTGTAGATGTTATTTTTTAGAAAGAATCCCATTATAATAACTCCTATAAGAATCAGTTAGCTTGAAAGCAAAAGATTTTTATAGGAGTTTAGTTTATGTTAAATAAAGATAAAAAAGTATAGGCATATTAAAGAAAGAGATATAATAGAGAAGCATTAACAATTATAATAAAAGATGGAGAATGACCGACATATATGGAGTGATTATATACATTAAGAAAAACAAAGGATTTATAGATAAAGAAACAAAATAATATACTAGATAGATTAACTTGATGAAAGTGTTTAGGAGAGGGATATGCCAACAAATAAGAAAATGTTAACAGCTTTAAGGAAACTATTATATTCAGATAAGGATTTGAAATATACTTACCAAGCAGAGAGAAGAATGGTGAATATGACCCATCCACTGATTTTAAAATCTTTATATAAAATGTGGGACCATAAAGTAACAGTGGAGGACCATGATATTCCTGTAAGAGTATTCAGGCCAAGAAAAGAAGGAAACTATCCACTTATGATTTTCTTTCATGGTGGTGGATTTGTAACAGGAAATATTGATAGTTATAGTAGAGTATGTTCTAGAATAGCTAATCTAACAGAGCATATCGTTCTTTCTGTAGATTATCGCTTGGCACCAGAGCATCCTTTTCCAGCAGGATTAGAAGACTGTTATGCAGTGGTCAAGGAAGTGGCACAAAGTGTATTTATTTCTGACCAGATAGAGGAAAAAATCACTCTTATTGGTGATAGTGCAGGAGCCAATCTTGCAGCAGCAGTATCACTATTAGCTAGAGATAGAGGGGAATTTAAAGTAGATAGACAGATTTTACTTTATCCAGCAACCAACAGTGACCATAGTGATGCATCACCTTATCCATCAGTGGTAGAGAATGGACAGGATTATTTGCTCACACAAAAACGAATGCAAGATTATATAGAATTATATGTGACGGATAAAAAAGACCTAAAGAATCCGTATGTAGCGCCTATTTTAGCAAATGATTTAAGTGAACAACCAGAAACCTTAATTATTACGGCAGAGTATGATTTACTCAGAGATGAAGGTGAAGACTATGGAATTAAATTACGCCGAGCAGGTAATAAAGTAGAGATTTATCGATTAGAGAATTCTGTTCATGGGTTTATTACACTTATGCCCCTATTCCCAGAAGTAAGAGCGTGTTATAAAATAATGAATAGGTTTTTAGGCAAAGGAGGGAATTATGAGTCGCCATAAAGAGCCTTCTTGGAGGCAATTAGACAATGCAGCAAAAATATTTCCAACGAATAGTAATAAGTATGACACAAAGGTATTTCGTTTTTCGTGTCGTTTAAAGGAAGATGTTCAACCTGAGGCATTGCAGCAGGCTTTAGATAAAACGATGCATGCATTTCCAATGTATGCATCGATTATAAGAAAAGGGGTATTTTGGTACTACTTTGAAAGTAGTCAGATTAAACCTATTGTAAAAGAAGAAAGTCACTCACCATGTGGACAAATTTACGATGAAAATATAAAAGGACTTCTTTTTGAAGTTACCTACTATAAGAAAAGAATCAATCTTGAGGTACATCATGCTTTAGCTGATGGTGTAGGAGCGCTACAATTCTTACGTACTTTAATATTACATTATTTAGTTATAGTACATGCAAAGACATTACGAGATAAGAATCTAAGTATTGATTATGACGCCTCTATTGCAGAACGTGAAGTAGATGGATTCAAAAAGTATTCTTCAAAAGAAAAAGGAACTAGGGCACCTTCTATTGGGAAGGCATACAAGATTGAGGGAGAAATTATTGCAGAGGATTTCTTGCAAATTATCAATGGTTGTGTGTCTGCCAAAGCGGTGCTAAAATGTGCGCACCAATACGATACAACATTAACTATTTACTTAGTGGCGCTATTGATAGAAGCAATCGGTGCTCAAATGGCTGAGCGTGATAAAAAAAATCCTGTGGTTGTTTCTGTACCAGTCAATTTGCGTCCATATTTCCAATCAGCATCTGCACGTAATTTCTTTAGTGTAATCCTTGTACCTTATTATTTTGGAAGAGGCAAAGATAATCTAGAGGATATTATTAAATATCTCAAGGAGTTCTTTGAAAAAGAGCTAAAGACAGAGAAATTTCAAGCACGTATCAATCGATTGGTTGCTTTAGAAAAAAATTATGTAACAAGAGCTGTACCGCTTATTTTGAAGAAACCGACATTAAAGATTGCCCACTATTTAAATAATAAAGAGGTGACAACAAGCTTTTCAAATACTGGAAAAATTACGATGCCTCCAGAATTAGTACCATACATAGATGGTTTTGATATGTGTGTAAGTACAAGAAAAATTCAAGTATGTTTATGTTCTTTTGGAGACCAGCTATCTATTAGTTTTTCTTCACCTTTGGTGAATACAGAAGTGCAAAAACATTTCTTTAGAGCATTAGCACGCCAAGGCGTTCATGTTGTACTAAGTACAAATTTAAGAGAATAAGATTAGAAGTAGGATATTGAAGAAGAGAGGTGATGAAATGAGCTATTGTGATAAATGTCAGATTGAAGTGAAAGGCAATATACGGTTCTGTCCTCTATGTCAAAATGAATTGCAGATACAAAATAAAAAAATGGAAAACTTTTATCCTGTAGTAGAGCCACGCTCTAATAGTCATATGTTGCTTAAAGTTTTTGGGTTTATTGCACTTGTAATTAGTATATTAGCAGTATTCTTCAATATTATTTTTCCAACGGGTAGATTATGGTCTGTTCTAGTTATGGGAATCATGGGATTTGTATGGTTAAGTCTATCAGTAGCTATCAAAAAGCATAGACATATTATGAAATACCTATGGTACCAGATTATGATTTTCAGTCTACTCACCATTTTTATTGACTATATGACAGGAAATTATGGATGGGCAATGAGCATTGTGATTCCGTGTCTTTTGACAACAGCTATGATTGTCATGTCTATCTTGCCCAAAGTCTTACACCTACAAGTAGGTGATTATTTGATTTATCTACTGCTAGATGCACTCATTGGAATTGTACCATTTATCTTTATGGTTATAGGTGATGCGATTACGGATATACCATCTATGATTTGTATTTTAACAAGTATGATATCCGTTGCAGGGATGATTATATTTGAAGGAAAGAAAATGATGAGTGAACTGAAGCGTAGACTTCATGTATAGAACTAATCGAACTTTTAGGAGAAAATAATGAAGAGACAAAAAGATTTAGAAGAATTATTAGAACGTATAGATGGCAAAGGCTATGCAGCCTATAGAGATATAAAAGGTGAATATGAATGCAAGGGTTATACACTTTGTATTGACCATGCCCAAGTAGACCCTTTTGCACCACCCTCAAAGGTAAGAGTGAAAGTAGCAGAATTAGTGCATCAGATTCCTAAGGAATTATGGAATGATAGAGTAAAGAAAATTGCAGTAGCAGATTTCTTAACAAGAGCATTTCGTGATAATATTAGAAAGCTATATGATGGTGTTGGTGGTTCAGGCAAAAGTGGACTTTTAGTGATTGATGACTGTGGTGCACAAATGATAGAGAGAACTTCAGTTATTATCAGTGATAAAGAGATAGAGGTACGTTTTGAGGTGGGCTTACCAGCAGCAGGGCGAAAGGTATTAGGGCGTAGTGCGATGCAGATTTTCTGTAAGGCATTACCACAAATTGTGGAAGCCTCAGTATTATATAAAAACTTAAATCAAAAAGCACTTAAAGCACAAGTGGAGCTTATGCTAGATCAAGAAACCATTCGCAAGGCGTTAAAAGAGAAAGGATTAGTAGCCTTTGTAGCAAATGGAGCGATTCTACCAAGAGAAAGTGGTGTATCACAAAGACCACTTAAAAAAGGTAGTGTACCATTTAAGAGTCCAGAACACTTAGAAGTGACACTAAACCTACCATATAAAGGTGAGGTTAAAGGAATGGGTATTCCAAAAGGAATCACACTGATTGTTGGTGGAGGATACCATGGGAAATCTACCTTACTTAATGCTATTGAGCTTGGTGTATATAATCACATTGCAGGTGATGGTAGAGAGTTTGTAATTACCAATGCTGATGCAGTCAAGGTACGTGCAGAAGATGGCAGAAGTGTAGAGAAGGTTAATATTAGCCCATTCATTAATAATTTACCAAATGGTAAAGACACAGTGCAGTTCTCTACACAAAATGCTAGTGGAAGTACCTCACAAGCAGCCAATATGATGGAAGCATTAGAAGTAGGGACAAGCTGTCTTCTCATTGATGAGGATACATCGGCTACTAACTTTATGATTCGTGACAGCCGTATGCAGATGCTTGTTAAGAAAGAAAAAGAACCGATTACACCATTTATTGATAAGGCGAAAAAGCTTTATGAAGAAAAAGGAGTTTCTACTATTCTAGTTGTAGGTGGTTCAGGAGAATACTTTGATGTGGCAGACTTAGTCATTATGATGGATGAATATGTGCCAAGAGATGTGACAAAAGAAGCCAAAGAGATTGCTAGTAGATTTGAATTAAAAAGAGAATCAACCGAAATGCAGCCTTTTGGAGAAGTAACATCAAGAGTAGTGGATAAACAAAGTTTCCCAACTTTAGGCAGAGATATGCGTATCAAAGTGCGTAATAAGGAATGTATTTCTTACGGTAAATCAGATATTCACTTAGATTATGTGGAGCAACTTGCAGATAGCAATCAAACCAACTGCATTGGTGTAATGCTAGAGTATGTCGTAAGTGATATTTTATCAAAAGGCAAAGGTGAAATGACTTTAAATCAAGTTGTAGACAAGCTTTATGATGAGATTGAAAAAGAGGGATTAGGTTCTATCTCACCTTATACAAGACATGCAGGCAATTTAGTTTTACCAAGAAAATATGAACTTTGTAGTGCAATTAACCGATTTAGAGAATTGAAGGTTAAGTATTAAGTAAAATCAAAGATTAGATAGAATAAAAGGATGGCTCATAAAAATGAAAATGAGCCATCCCTTTTGTGTATAAAAATATGAAGGAATGATTAATAGACTAGAGATTAGATGCTATTCATAGTACATAGAAATGGGACATACAATAAATAAAAAGCGGGTTCATTGGAGGGAGAAGTATGTCCATAGATCAAATGATACGGATAACAGTAGCAAGCGTAATATTATATGTGATGCTAGTTGCAATGGGGGAACTAGAAGCTTTAAGGTGGATGCTAATGGTAGTTGGATTTACTATATTGGCACTGGGGGTTTCAGCATGGATTAAGAAACATGAAAGAGAGTAAGAATGATAAAGAAGAAGTGCTGAGGTATAGGTGTTTAAGATACTTATGCCTCTTTTATGTTTATTAAAGCTAATTTATTTAAAATTTGATAAGATAAAATGGTAGATTAGATTAAAAAGAAGGAGTAATAAAGATGAGCAAAAAGAAAAGCTTAATAGTATACGGATTAAGTCTTGTGCCTATTATGTTAGTAGTAATGTATACTTTGACAAGGGTACTTGGTAAGACAGAAGGTTATATTATTGGATATGGGATATATCTAATTTTATTATTGATGGGCATTATAAAGTTTAATGGAGGAGAAAGACATATTAGCAAATCTAAAAAGAAAGGAAATTGGATTTATTATAGTTTATCATTTGTTCCAGTAGGGGCAACCTTTGTAGTAGCTTTTTTACCTCAAATCCAATCTTATACAAGCAAAATGTTATGGATTGTTATAGTTTATGCCATTTTAAATGGGACATTGGAGGAGTTATTTTGGCGTTATACATACAACAATATTTTTGGACAAGAGATGAGTTTAAGCTACATATGGCCAACTATTAATTTTACATGTTGGCATTTTGCATTATTATTAGCAGATGGAATGACTTATACAGGTGGTGCGATAGCATTAGTAGGTGGAGCAGGCGTTATGGGCATTATATGGGGATGGATGATGTATAAAACACATAATATTAAGATTGCCATATTAGCGCATATATGTGTCAATCTTTTTGCCTTTAGTCAGTTGGTTTATGAAAATTGGTTTATCTAGATTAAATGAGGAATAGGTGTTCATGTAGCTAATTTTACATGGATGCCTTTTTAATTCTTACATATTATTAAAAAATTGTAATGATGGTTAAATGATTTAGAATATTGCGCTATAATAGGTGAGAAATAAGAAATTAATAGATGCTAAATAAGGAGGACTAAGGGTGAGAATTGAGCAAAGAAGAAAGGGACGTCATATCTTGATGGGATTATGGCTAATGCTTATGTTATGTTGTAGTCCAGTGATTTGGGCGAGTGAGATAGATATGAAAGCTATAGCAGGTATTAATGGTCAAACCAAGTTTAATCGCTATACGCCAGTTAGCATTACGATTGAGAATGGAGAAAGTGATTTTACAGGACGTATACAAATTGTATTGGGTGGTAGTCCGGTAGAGTATAGTGAAGAAGTTCAGATTGCAGCAGGAGCAACTCAGACTTATAGTATTCCTATCAAAAATAGAAATGATTACTATAATTTTGCAACAGTAAGACTATTGGATGCACAGCACAATGAAGTTTTGAAAAAGGTTGTGTATATCAGTGTGGGTAGTTTGGATATAGACCAAATGGCTATTGGGGTGCTATCAGATGATCATTCAAGAATGAGTTATCTTAGAGGAATCAATTTAAGATTAGACACATCTTATACAACACAAACAATTAAGTTAGACGCTAGTAATATTGATGAAAAATCTAAAAACTTAGATATGCTAGACATTATTGTAATCAATGATTACAATACATCACAGCTTTTACCAGAGCAATTACAGTCTATTAAGAAATGGGTTGAACAAGGTGGCACACTTATTGTAGGAACAGGTGTCAATGCCAATAAAACATTAAGTGGTTTAGCAAAGGATGTTATTCCTGTATCTGCTAAGGGAACAAAGGAACAAACAGTAAACTACTTAAATGAGCCAATTACTTTAGATTTGGCGCAATTAGAAATTGAAGATAGCGCATTACAAGATAGTAATCAAAGTGGAAATTACACAGATTTATATGATGCCTTTTTTATGGGTTCAGGAAGAGTCATTGTGGCAACTTATGATTTAGGATTGGAGCCAATGGTAAGCTATAGTTACAATAAAGATTTGTGGAAACAAATTTTATCCCAAGAATTAAGTGGAATAAGTGTGGATGATGGCCATTATTCTTATTGGGCTTGTGGAAGATTAGCAGAGATTTTAAGTACATATTTAGTCAATTCAAAAGTATTAATTGCAATTGTAGCCATTTATATTGTAATTATGGGTATTGCAACTTACTTTATTTTAAAGAGGAAGCAAAAGAAAGAATATATTTGGGTTGTAGCGCCTATCTTATCTCTTGTAACAACAGGAGTTCTTTATGTCTTGAGTATGGGATCAAGACTGGAATCTTTTATGGTCAATCAACTTGATGTGGTTCAGGTGGACCAATATCAAAATGCCAATAAGATTAGTCATTTAGGCGTTTTAAATACACAAGGAAGAGAACTTGTGGTAACAGAAACAGATGATATTGAACTAAGCTATTTAGGAGATATAGATAGAACACATTATGATGAGGAAGAAGAAAAAGAGATTACAGAATGTATCCAGTATCTCGGTGGAAAATTACAATATCAAACTAAAAATTGTAATGTATATGATAGCCATGTATTTGTAACAGAATCAAGACAAGTGGAAACACCTTCTTATGAAGCAAGCTATTTAATAGATGGTCAGGATTATGAGGTACGTTTGGCTAACCAGAGTGAACAAGAAATTAAACAATTATTAGTAATATCTAATCAAAGCGTTTGGGATTTGGGCACACTGGCAGCTGGTGAAACCGTAGAGCAGTTACTTAAGAGAAAAGATGGCAAAGATATTTATGAAATAATGTATAACAATGAAGATGAACAAACCAACTGGCAGTCAGAAGTTAATATAATTCTAGAAATTATTAATGACGTATATTATGAAAAATACTATAGTAAGCCAATTTATTTAGCTATTACTGAAAATCAAGAACCTGTTTTACCAATTTTACAGGCTGAATATAAATCTGATTTTAATTATACCGCTACATTAGGGGTGTTAAGTTTAGGGATTAGCACAGAGGGAGAAACAATTTATCCATATGATTACTTTGAGCCATATATAGTGGAACAACAAGGAAGTGGCTATTTAGAAGAATATGTACCGGTATTAACAATTGGAGATGATGTAGAGCTAGTAGTAGATTATCCGGTAATAGCAGATTGTGATATTAATTGGGTTGAAATCGGTATGAATGTAGATGCAATGTGGAACTACTACTATTCAGATTTAAAGGGGAAAGTTTATCTGTATAACTATAAGACAGAGGAATATGAGATGATTTCTGTGCCTAAAACAGGAACTAAGGGATATAAGATTGAAAAAGAGCAGTTTGCAACTTATTTCAAAGACAATACTATTCGTCTAAAGATAGAAGGACAGAATGAGGATAATGGATTAATACCAAGTATTAAAGTGGGAGGAACATCTCATGCTACAAATTAAGGGATTAGAAAAAGCATATGGCAATTTTAAAGCACTTAATGGCTTAGATTTAGAAATTAAAAAAGGAGAAATCTTCGGCTTTATTGGTCCAAATGGTGCGGGCAAAAGTACAACAATGAAGATTGTTTCAGGACTTTTAACAGCTGATAGTGGAGAAGCTTATGTAGCGGGGATTGATGCACTTAAGAATCATAAAAAGGTAAAAGAAAAAATCGGCTATATGCCAGACTTCTTTGGTACATATACAAATTTAAAAGCGATTGAATATCTAGAGTTCTTTGCCTCAACTTATGGCATTTTAGGTAGCGAAGCCAAAAAGTTAGGTATGGACTTATTAGAACTGGTTAATTTACAAGACAAATATGATGCAGAGGTAGACGGCTTATCGAGAGGGATGAAACAAAGATTGTGTCTAGCAAGATGTTTGATTCATAATCCAGATTTCTTGATTTTAGATGAACCTGCATCAGGGATGGATCCAAGAGCACGTTTTGAAATGAAAGGGATTTTAAAGAATCTAAGAGATATGGATAAAACGGTATTGGTAAGTTCACATATCTTACCTGAACTAGGTGAAATCTGTACACAGATTGGAGTTATTAATGGGGGTAAAATGCTTTATTCAGGCACAGTGGATGAGGTTATGGAGCAGTTTTCAGGAAATGCACCACTCAAGATTTCTGTACTAGATGCTTGTGATAAGGCGATGATGATTTTAAAAGAGCAACCATCTGTAACCAAAGTAAGAGCTACAGAAAATCAAATTCATTGTAGCTATCAAGGGGATAACTATGAGATTACTAGGTTACTTAAAATATTGGTACAAAATGATATTCCAGTAATAGGATTAGATAAAGAAGTAGCAAACCTAGAGGATGTCTTTATGAAGATTACAGAAACAACAGATGGGGAGGCAATCTAATGATAAGAATCAATCCAATTTTACGTAATGAAATGAAGACAGATAGCAGACGTTTTCGCTTTTATCTCTTATTAATGTTATATGTTGTGTTAATAGGCCTACCTGTTTTGATATTTTATCATGTGGTAAGTAAGGCGTATCGTATTGATGCAAGTAGCTTTAGTGGCATGTATGTCTTTTTAGCATGTATGCAGGCAGTGATTTTGATGTTTATTGCACCAGCGCTTACAGCCAATGCGATTACAAGTGAACGTGAGAAACAAACATTAGATATTTTACTTACTACTCAAATGACACCACGCAGTATCATTTGGGGTAAATTACTAGCGGCAATCAGTAAAGTAATTTTACTCATTATATGTGTTATGCCAATTTATGCAGTAGTACTCTTTTTAGGAGGAATTCGTCTAAGTCATATTATAGGGATTAACTTATACTTGATGGCAACGACTGTTTGCGTAGGGGCTCTATGTATATGGATTTCAACGGTAGTCAAAACTTCTAAATTTGCCAACGTGGCAGCTTATTTTATGGAGTTAGGGTTTATTGTAGGTGTACCAGTAGTAGTATGCATATGTTTCGCCTTAAATATGAATAGATATGATGGTAAAGCCGTAGAAGAGATGATGAAAGTTATTATGCATATCATTTGTGTAAGTCCAGCAGTGGGTTATGGACATTTGATTGGTGGCCAGCTTTTTGGTGGAAATATCATGGATTATATGTATATGTTTGATGTATCTGGAAAAATGATAGTTCCAGGATGGGTGATTTCTATAGGGGTTGAAGTCGTATTAACGATTCTCTTTATGGAACTAGCAGTTAGAGGACTTAATCCGCTCAAAAAGCCATCTAAAATTAGAGGGTTATTTGGTAAGCGTAAAAATAAAAAAGCAAAGAAATCTAAGGAAGAGGTTGTGTCGCCTTAGAAGAGATTAAACAGACATAGATAAAAGCTACACTAGAGAAAAGTGTAGCTTTTGTGGTACTTAACTGGAGGAATTTATAGATAAGCAAATTTTAAGATAGATTTAAGTATCTGCTGAATTATAAAAACTGATATATGGTTATAAGGAAAGATTAAAGATGTCTTGTCTATAAATATAGAAAAAGACTTTTATTAAAGTAAAGCTTTAGTGCAAGAGATAAGAGTTCATAGAAAAGATTAATAGAAAGAAAGGAGAGATAGGGTGCGAAAAGAGATTTTAGCTTTTATAAAAAGGGCAACAAGACGTCTGCGCAATCAGCATTTTATAGAATATAGCATAGTGGGTTTAATGCTGAGTTTGATAGGATGTCTAATCTTTCTTCTAGTGAGTTTAGGTATTACCATTCCTTATGCCAATGAAAAAGGGATAGGCATAGTATTAATAGGAATGGCAATCTGCGAGATTTATGCAATGATTAAAGTACCCAAAAGTCATGAGGTTACATTAAAAGTAGACCAGACAGGACTAGAAGAACGTTTATCAACAGCGTTAATGTTGATGGATAGTGAAGAGCCACTTAGTAAATTACAACGAAAGGACACGCTGGTACATATTCAAAGTTATGATTTAAAAAAGCATTTTCCATACCACTTTTCCATAAAGAAAATAGGCATTAGCCTATTGCTGATTGTAGCTTGTATAGGTGTTTGTATGATTCCAACAAAAGCTAAACAAGAGGAAAATGAACTTCGCCTTTTTGAAAAAGAAAAACAAGAACTTATGGTACAGGTAGATGAGCAGGTAGAAAAGTTAGAAGAAGTAGAGGAGCTTTCTGTCTTAACAAAAGAAGAACTTGCAAGTTTATTGGAAAAATCTAAAGGAGAGATTCCAAAGTCTCAGGATGAAGAGGAAGTCAAAAAATCCATGGACCGATTGGCAAAAAAGCTAGATAATCTTGCAAAAGAAAATAAGAAACCCAAGGAGCAAGAAGCGATTAATCAGATTAATAAAGCACTAACAGAGCCTTTCCAAAAGAAAGCACAAGATGAGGCACAGTCTGATTTAGAGACATTAAGTGAAACTTTAAGTAAGAATGAATGGACAAAGGATTTAGCTGAAAGTCTTAAACAAGAAGATGGAGCAGGGGAAAATTCTGATGAGCAGTTAGAGGAGGCTTTGAAAGAATTACAGAAGCAAATAGAAGAGATGAGTGAAGCAGAAAAACAAGCATTAGCAAATGCCTTATCTCAGCTTGCTGCGGATTTAAATAGTCAACAGTTAGCCAGCCAATTATCACAGGCAAGTAGTAGTTTAGCCAATGGAACACTTAATACACAAAACTTGCAAGCAGCATTAAAGAACCTTAAGCAGATGGCAATGAGTAATACTAGTAGCATGAGCCAATCTGGTGGACAGGGCCAAAATAGTAATAATAGTGGTAATCAGCAAGGGAATAACAATAGTTCGGGTAATGGCTCAGGTCAAGGAAGTGGCTCTGGAAATGGCAGTGGTAATGGTAATGGATCAGGAAGCGGAAGTGGTTCAGGTAGTGGTCAAGGTGGTGGTTGGAACAGCGGTAGCAAACATGGAAATGAAGTGGAGAGTACAGGAAATAAAGCAGAACAAATTCCGGAAGCTATGCCAGGATATGATGCCAATGTATCGGGAAAGGTTGATGAAAGCACCAATATAGAACAAGGTGAAATTGCCTATGGTATCAATATAGCAGGACAAAAGGTGGATTATCATAGTGTGGTTGGAGATTATACAGAAGAAGCCTTAGAAAATATTGAACAAGAAGCGGTACCAGAACATATGAAGGATGCGATTAAGGATTATTTTGAAGCAATTAATCAGTAAAAAGAACATAAACAATATAAGGTAGATGAGTATAACAAATGATTAATTTGTATGAAATAAAAAATATGTGGAGCACAATAAAGATGGAGGTCATAAATGAATAATAAAGTAGATTCACAAAAGGTTATGACGGAAAAACAAGCCATGACGTTGGATGAAGTTATGGTTAAACTACAAGGTTGTAAAGAAGAAATTGCAAAAGGTATTATTGGACAACAATCAATCGTTGAAGAAGTTTTGATTTGTATTTTTTCAGGCGGTAATGTATTACTTGAAGGGATGCCTGGATTAGGGAAAACACAACTTGTAAAAACGATGAGTAAAGTATTGGATTTAGAGTTTAATCGTATTCAATTTACACCAGACTTAATGCCAGCGGATGTAGTGGGAACCAATTTAGTTGTAAAAGAGCAAGGTAGTACTGTTTTCCAATTTGAAAGAGGACCAGTCTTTACACACTTGCTTTTAGCAGATGAAATCAATCGTGCCACACCAAAAACACAAGCGGCGCTTCTTGAGGCAATGGGCGAAAAGACAGTTACTGTTGGCGGAAAAACATATCATTTAGAAGAGCCATTTATTGTTATGGCAACACAAAACCCTATTGAACAAGAAGGTACATATCCATTACCAGAAGCACAATTAGACCGTTTTATGTTTAAACTAAAAGTGGATTTTCCTAGTTTAGATGAGCTTAGTCAAATCATGGATTTAACAGTCAATAGCCAAAAGCAAGAAATCAAAGCACTTCTTAAAGGAAGTGAGATTATGGAAATGAGATGCCTAATCTCCGAAATTCCAATGACTGATGCAGTTAAACAATATGCTTTGAAACTGATTGTAGGAACCCATCCAGAAGTGGAAGGTGCATCTGAAATGATTAAGCGTTATGTAACAGTAGGAGCTAGTCCAAGAGCAGCCCAAGCGCTACTTAGTGCAGCAAAAGTAAGAGCCTTACTCATGGGGAGATATAATGTATCCTTTGAGGATATTAAGGCACTTGCTTATCCAGTATTAAGACACCGCTTATATCTAAGCTTTGAAGCTTTAACAGACCGTATGACACCAGAGGCAATCATTGAGCAATTAATTCAAGAGATAAAGGTTGTGTAATATGGAAGAGATGATTTTTGATGAAGCCTTTATGCAGCAACTTGATCGGCTTCAGATGGCAATTGCCCTAAGACTGCATGAAGGAATGCAAGGCGGACGTAGGTCATCAGCAAAAGGTGCATCGCTAGAATTCTCGGATTTTAGAGAGTATGAACCAGGAGATGACTTTAGACGAATCGACTGGACTGCTTACGGCAGACTAGACAAGTTGTTTGTAAAGGTTTTTATGGAAGAGAAAGAGGCAATCTTTAATCTATTTATAGATACTAGTAAATCAATGAGTTTTGGAGTACCTACAAAAGGAAAAACAAGCTTACAAATCGCAGCAGCACTGAGCTACATCATCATGGCACGACAAGACAGGGTCAATATTCGTCTACTTGGGGCAGAATCAAGAACCTTTCCTATGGATGGAGAAGATAAGAAAAGTAGAACCGTCCCTGAAAATGGAGTAGGACAAGAAAGCAGAACCGTCCCTGTGGATGGAGAAAGCCAAGAAGGCAAAACTGTCCCTATAGATGAAACGAGTCAAAAGGAGAGAACTGTCTCTATGGAGACAAAGATTACACCAAGGGCAGGAAAGGGTGGATTTCATCAATTACTTTCAAGTCTTTCAAAGACATATTTTTCTAGCTCAAAAGGAATTTGTGAGGAGTTATTAAGAGAGCCGATTCATGGTAAAGGTGTGAGCATTATTTTATCGGATTTTCTTTTGGAAGAGGGTGTGGAGTCCTTGGAGAAAGTGCTAAGCTATTTACGTTATAAAAAGCAACATATCATTTTGGTACAGATACTTTGTAAAGAAGAGCAAGAGCCAGAGGATGTGGGAGACTTTGAATTTATAGATAGTGAAAGTGGAAAAAGGGTACGATTGAATTTAACACCTAAGATGATAGAAGCCTACAAGAAACGTCTTCAGGATTATCGCAATCAGTTGGAGGCATTGGTACTTAAATATAATGCAAAAATGGTGACTGTATCAGCTGAGTCGGATATCGAAACAATTATTTTAAAAGACTTTTATGAAAAACAAATTGTATTTTAGGAGGGAGCTATGCAATTTACAAGATTGTGGCCGCTGAGCCTTTTGATTGCTATACCAATTCTGATTTTGCTCTATATGCTCAAGAAACAAAATCAGCCTAAAGTAGTTTCCTCCGTATTTTTATGGCAGGAAATTTATGAAACAACCTATGCTGATAAGCCATGGCAGAAGTTTAGAAATCATATTTTACTGGTTTTACAGATTCTATCCATTCTTTTGTTGGTGTTTTCATTGATGATACCTCATGCACCATTAGGTCAAAGCTATTATAAGAATGTCATTTTTGTAGTAGATGATTCGGCAAGTATGAATGCAGCTTACAAGGAAACCACTAGATTGGATGCAGCTAAAGATTGGATGAAGAATTATATTGAAGAAGCAGGAGAAGAAACTAAAGCCTATATCATTACAACAGGAACGGGTGCTACTTTAACACTAGCGGGGAGTAGTCAGAAACAAAACTTACTTTCATCTATTAATCAAATAATGCCAAGTTATACAACAGCCCATCTGGAAGAAGGCGTTCAAATGGCAAAGGCGTTAGGTGAGAGTTTACAAGAAAGCTATGAGATTATAGTGCTTACAGATACTAAGGTAGAAGTTAATCTTGAAGTGGGGCGCTATGTTTATTTTGGAGAGAGTGGATTAAATGGAGCCATTACTTTAATGTCTCATCAAAGTACAGAGGAAGGTATGGTGGTTTTACTTCAAGTTACAAATAAAGGAAATCAGTCCTATACAGGAGATTTATCCTTATATGTAGGTAGTGATTTACTTGGCACAGAAAAACTATTAGATGTACAAGAGGTAACACTTAAGCAAGGCGAAAGTAAAACTTTACATTTTAATGTTCTTACACAAGAAATTCTAAATGAGGGTGAAGTAAATAAGGGGATAAGCTATTTAAAGGGAGAACTTGCTGTAAAGGATGCAATTCAAGAGGATAATACCTATTATTATGTGCCAAACCAATCTAAGGGAAGAAGGATATTGCTTGTCACACAAGGTAATGTATTCCTTGAAAAAGCATTAATGACTTTAGAAAACTGTGAGGTTTATAAGACAAATGATTTATCACTATTAAATAGTGATGAAGTATACGACTTATATGTATTAGATGGACAAGATGTAAATCTATGGCCACAGTCAGGCAATGTTTTGATGATTAATAGTACGCTTAATCTAGCAGAAACCAAAAACACATTGGTTAAGGAATTACAACAAGCTCATTTAAATGATCAAAATCAAGAAGAAACAAGCAGCGCACAAGATACAAGTTCTAATCAAGCCAAACGTATTGAAGGCGTAAAGGGTAACCTACCAGATTATTTAGCTTCTTTAAATTTTGTAACCAATCAGGCAGACAGATATAAACTGCCACACTGGGGAAAAGCAATCTTACAAACGGGTGATGAGGTCATTGGTTTTATTGGAGATCAAAGTGGTCAGAAGGTTGGTATTCTTGGATTTGATTTATGGAGTAGTGACTTTGTCTTAACGACGGATTTTCCACTTTTAATACAATACTTAGGTGATGAGTTATTAGATACAGCAAGGGTGAGTCAATATAACTTTACAAGTGATGAAAGCATTACTTTAAGACAAAATGATATTGAAGAAGAACTTAAAGTGAAGACTTTAGATGGAAGGCAGGTAGAACTTAACAAAGGACAATTTATATCATCTGATTATTTAGGGCTTTATCAAGTTGAAGTTTTTAATCATAGCAATACGCTTTTGGACTCAAATGCTATAGATGCCACTTTAATAGCAGTTAATTATCCATCCCAAGAGGAAAGTGATTTGCATACTGACCTCAGTGGAGAAGAGATCTTAGGTGAAGCAGGAAGTTTAAAAGGTAATAAAAATATAACACCATATATCATCCTTCTTTTGTTAGGTGTTGTCTTAACAGAATGGTATTTTTATAGAAAGGGCTACTAAGGTGAACGTATGAATATAGTAATTGAAAATCTATATGGACTCATATGCATTCCTTTTGTCATACTCTTTCTATGGTGGAGTTTGAAGAAACAAAAGGGAACGGTTCTGACGAAGGGATTCATTGTCAGCCGTATTGTTATATGCAGTTTATTAATTGGTGCATTATGTGGCATCAGCTTAAAAGTGGTTGGAAAAAATGTAGCCACAGTATTTTTGTTAGATGTATCAGATAGTATGCGAGATTTTAGGGACCAAGGGACTAGGTTTATTCAAGAGGCACTAGAAGACCTTCCAAAAAATCATAAGGCGAGTGTTATTGTATTTGGGGCAGATAGTCAGATGGATAAATTTTTGGATACAAGTAAAATGTATAACAAAATTAGTGCCACACCGATTAGCTTGGCAACCAATATTGAGCAGGCACTGCAAAGTGCCTTAGCTTATTTACCAGAAGAAGCGAATAAGGAAATTATTCTTTTATCAGATGGACAAGAAAATGAAGGGGATATGCTCAAGGTAACACAGCTTATCCAAACTGCTAATGTAGATTTTAAGGTTTATAAGGTTGAGCATGAATCACATCATGAAGTTTACATAGATGAATTAAAAGTACCTGAAACCATTTATAAGGGGGAAAGCTTTTCTGTAACGACTAAAGTTATCTCGAATGTTGCGACCAAGGCAAAATTGACTTTACTTTCTGGTACAGAAAAGAAAAGTGAGCAGTGGGTGGATTTAGAAGTTGGGGAAAACACTTTTGTTTTTAAGGATATTCAAACAACAGGTGGTTTTAAAAATTATAAAGTATCCATAGTTGCAGATGAAGACTATGAAATAAGTAATAATGAATATACTTGTTTTACAAATGTTGAAGATGCACCACAAGTTCTTATCATTGAAGGAAAAGTAGGAGAAGGGGCAGGGATTGAAGTAACCCTTAAACAGATGGGTGGCAATTATAAAGCCATATTGCCAGAGGATGCACCCGCTTCACTAGAAGAGATGCTAGCATATCAAGGCATTGTACTGAGCAATGTTTTTATTGGTGATTTACCACAAGGCTTTTTAAATCATATACAAACCTATGTAAAAAACTATGGTGGCGCATTGATTGTAACAGGTGGTGATGATGCCTACGCCTTAGGTGGTTATGAGGGGACGGTTCTGGAAGAAATCTTACCAGTTGATATGCACAAGAAGGGGCAAATGGCTATGCCAGATGTTTCGCTTTGTCTTGTAATCGACCAATCAGGTAGTATGGGTAGTGAAATGGGTAGTGCAAGTAAATTAGGTTTAGCATTACAAGCATCAGCAGCCGTTGTAGATTACTTAGATGAAAAAGATGAAATCAGTGTCATCAGCTTTGATGATAGTTATCGAAAGGTTATTGAAAGGCAAAAGGTTGTAGATAAAGATGAAATCAAAGGTCTGATTTATGGTATTAATGTAAATGGTGGAACATCTATTTATCCAGCCCTAGAAGCAGCCTTTGATATTCAAATGCAAAGTAGTGCAGCTATTAAGCATATTATTCTATTAACGGATGGACAAGATAACTTTGGAATCAATCATTATAGTGAACTTCTTGGAAATATCGGAATGAGCCAAATTACAGTCTCAACAGTTGCAGTAGGTGATGGTGCCAATAATCATTTATTAAGTCAAATTGCTGAGCAAGGTATGGGACGTGCCTATATTGCAGATAAAAATAGTAACTTACCACATATCTTTGCAAAGGAATTCTTCTTATCTAGTGGGGAGTATCTAGTGAATGAAACTTTTCAGCCTCAAGTTACCAATAGTCATGAGGTATTACAAGGTGTTATGGAGGAAGAAGGATTTTTACTAGATGGTTATATTGGAACGAGTATGAAACCACTAGGAACGATGGTTTTAACTTCCCATGAATCAGAACCTGTTTTGGCCTTATGGCAATATGGACTAGGTAAAACAGTGGCATGGACAAGTGATGCCAATGGAGAATGGTCAAGTTCCTTGTTTAGCACGAGCAAAGGAGCACAGCTCTTTAAAAATATCCTAAATTGGAGTATGACAACCTATGAAGGAGAGGGGACAATCAACTTAGCAGAAGAAGGTAGTGGGGTACGTGTAACCTTTACTTCTAATGAGATTGACGAAAATAAGAAAGTAAAAGTGCATTATCAAAGTGTCACAGGAGAAGACCAAGAAACAGAGCTTATTGAAGTGACACCAGGTGTATTTGAAAGTTACATAGATTTAGAGGAAAATGGCTTTTATGCCTTTAATATTATAGAAAGTAAAGGGACTGAAAATGTAGGAAACTATATCACCGCATTTGCCAAACAATATTCCAAGGAATATAAATTTAACCAACAAGAAAATAGTTTGATGCAATTCATAGAAGCTGTAGATGGAAAACTCATTACCTTACCAAATGAGGCTTTTAAGGTAGAAAATAAGAAAAGCTATAAGGTGATTGAATTAACCAATATCTTCTTGATGCTAGCATTTATTCTATTCTTCATAGATATTGTCTTAAGACGTTTCAATCTTAAATTCAGTATGCTAGGACAAATATTAAGAGAGAACCTGAATAAACGAGATACTCAAAGTTATAAATCAGAAGTGAAAGAAATAAATAGGCAATATCAAGATACCGACTTAAACAAAGCTAAGAATACAAAGAGCAAACCATTTGTTTTCGAAACACATAATAAGAAAGAGGCAAGTCACATTGAAAAAGCAGAGCAAAAACAAGCTAAGCGTACAAAACGAGATATAGAAAATAAACGTGATACTAAGAAAAATAGCTCCAACACATTAGATACAGCAGCTTTATTAAAAAGTAAAAAAGAGCGTCAAGAATAAAGTGTAATTGCAGAATACAATCATAAAAATCTTCATATAAAATCAACCACTTTTATCCATAATATCGGAAATCCATTCACTTTCTCATAGATATGTTATAATAGAACCATAGACAAACTTAGGACAGAATATCTAGGCAAAGAGGTGGGAATGCAATGTATGTATTTATGGATATAGAAGCAACGGGTAATATGCCATCAGAAGCATTTCAAGTCGCAATGGTGATTACAAATACAGCCTTTGAAGTTCAAGAAATGCTTAACTTTTATGTGCAACACAAAGCGCCAATTAGTGAGCATGTTTTAGAGTTGTGTCATTTAAATCAAAAAGATGTATCGGAAATAAATAAATTGGCGTATACACAAAGTGGCGCCGTTCAAATAGTAGAAAAAGTTTTTGAGCAATATGATGAAGAGATGATTATGATAGGAAAAATGGTCAAAGGTGATATCAAGTGGCTCAGAAAAATAGGAGCATGCTGTAATCGTATGGAGTTTATGGAGGATTGTCAGTATATTGAGCTCAATCAATTCTTTAAAGGTAATCACAAGCTATCTGAAGATTGCCTAAGCTATGGCATTACCAAAGCGCAAATCTTGAATGAAGTACAGGAATTACTACGCCAAGATAAAATCAGCTATGGGACACCAAGACTGTTTGGAGGAGGATACCACAATGCCTTGGTGGATGCTTATGCAACCTACAAGCTCCTTCAAAAAATAGTAGAAAAGAAAAAAATCAATCTAGATGCTACCATAGAAACATATGATTGGACTAATCGTAGTTATTTGATGATGAACTGTAAGGCGATGGAAGATGATATTGCCGTCAAAATCTATAGGAATCAGCTACTCAAAGAAATCAAAGAAGAGTATGGCATTGATGTGGCTTACAAGAAGTTACAAGCTCTTGATTCCATTACCTTTGATAATGGTTGTATGATGGGTGTGACCAAGAAGGAAATACTTCTTAATGCCTATTTGCCAGAATTACAACGTAGCAAGAAGCCCCATTTTAATCGTTATGAAGTACGTGTGAAACGTGGTAAATATATTAGAAAACTTAGTATCATTGCACTTAATCGATTTGATTTATTCATTCAGCTTAGCAAGATGATTTCACCGCAGCATATACCAAAGAGCTTTGAAAAGCGTTCTGTATTAGTAGGCTTATTGCAGCATCCAAGTGCTTATTTGGAGGCAAATGGCTATACATTATTGAGCATCAAACAAAAAGAAAGTCAAATCGATTATAGAGTAGTGGGCTAAAGAATAGGTAGAATGTAAGTATACGTATTTAAATGGGCTACTGATTAAATAAGTTTTAAAGAGAATAACAAGATAAAGGATGAGCTATGCACAATTGTAGTAGCCCATCCTTTAATGTTATAAGGATATATTTAATAAGAAACATAAGTATATATAAGATTTAATCTAGAAAGAGATAATTTAATAAAGATAATCAAAAAGGATTAATCTGTAGGTAGAGAAGATGAAAGTTGTATTAACGAATATAAGAATTCGTTCGTAGATCAAGTAGGTCGTATTCTCCAATCGTACCAAAGTTATAAAGCTTATTGTAATTAGCCTGAGTAGAAGTAAAATGAACAAATACAGGGGTTTCTCGAAGTTCTGGATTTGTGCCAAAGAATTGCTGGTCAGCATGATAAATCGCCTGAAGTGCTAAAGGCATTTCACGTTTAAAGATAGAGTCTCTAACTTGGGCACTACCTGTACTAATGCCATCACCGTCAATTAAAACTTCACCATAAAGTATAGGCATATCTTTAATGACAGTCCATTCAAGTCTTACTTCATCTCTCAAAGGTCCAACCTTATCTTCAGCATAATCTGTGCCAATTACTACAAAAAGGTCACCTGTTTCATCAGAGTGTGTCATTGTATATTTACGATCTGCTAGAGGCATTAGTGCTGTAGCAGGTTCTCTAAATTCAATAAAAACCTGCCTTCTATAGCCAGTAGAAGTAGCAGGATTTCTGGAAGGAAAGTTCAAGTGGCCACTAGGCCTGGGAGCTTTTCTATATCTCATCATACAAAATTCCTTTGGTCGATTCTCTTAATAATATATGAATTTCATAGCGTAAAGGTCATCAAAATCCAATTAAATTACAAGATTTGTTAGGGGAAAAGCCTTTCTGAAGACATATATAAAGTAAAAGGATTATTTTACGAGGGTAGTGTAAAGTAATCTATGAAAAATTAAAATCAAAGATTAGTTACACTAAACCTAAAAATGGTAGGTGATTTATAAGAGAAAAAGCTATTTTGGGGCGTGAGAAATAACCCATTTAAAGGGCATTTTTTGAAGAGGT
>JAGAVZ010000139.1 GCA_017941635.1 Cellulosilyticum sp. | reverse complement strand
GCTACAAGGTCCACAAGGTGAAAGAGGGCTACAAGGTCCACAAGGTGAAAGAGGGCTACAAGGTCCACAAGGTGAAAGAGGGCTACAAGGTCCACAAGGTGAAAGAGGGCTACAAGGTCCACAAGGTGAAAGAGGGCCACAAGGTCCACAAGGTGAAAGAGGATTACAAGGGGAGAGAGGACCACAAGGAGAACAAGGAATACAAGGCCCTCAAGGCCCTAAAGGCGATACACCAGATATGACAGCTTTTGAGGAAAGAATTGATGCGCAATACGAAGATATTGACACTAAAGTTAAAGATGTAGAAGAAAGAGTACAAGCTATAGAAGAGAATGGAGTAGGTGGAGGAAATGCTAATATAGATGATACTACTATTTCTAAAATTTCTACATGGTCTAGTGAAAAAATAGAAGACTTCGTACACACAAATGATGATGTAATATGGAGTACGGTGCAAGGAGAAAACTTATCTATAGAGTATACTAAAGAAGGATATTTTAGAGAAGTAGAGATACTTGGTAATACATGGCAAGATGATACTGATAGTGTTAACCTCATTCATAATTTTATAGGTAATTATAATTTAAGTACAGGTGATGGAACTCTTATGACAGATAGTGCTTGTAAATGTACTGATTTTATAGAAATTGTCCCAACTGAAAGTTATTATGTACATGGGACTAGGGGTGTTAATGTATGTGCTTATGATGAAAATAAAACTTTCATAAGTGGGATGTTAACAGTAACTTATTTAAATCACCCTAGTGAAACAAAAAATAATTTTTCATTACCTTCTAATGCTAAATATATCAGAGCTAGTATTAGAGATGTTGTTACTCCTTATCAAATTGTAAAAGGTACTAGTGCGTTACCATATGAACCATATCATAAAGCCGATTTATCAAATATCCAACATCTAGGTGAGTTATATGTAGATGAAAGCGGGCAACCTATTCTTGATGGTGAAGGTAGAGAACAGTATAAGATTGAGATTGAGAGTAGGAATTTTTATAATGAAGAAGAATTATTAACAATTACACCTAAAACTCATAAAACAACAATTTTATTACCTTGCCAGTTATGCAAAGCTGGTGATGTTGCTGATAGGTTGTTCTGGGATAATGAGAAAGGTAAATATGTTGTTGAGAAGAACCTAAATCAAACGGTTACGTTTAATGGTTCAGAGGATTGGACATTAAATTGGGGTTCAAGTGATAATTATATAGGTTTTAACTTAGAAGGATATATCTCTGATTTTAAACGTTATAGTATGAATTATTTTAATAATAAAATTTTAACAAAGACAGAGTACTCATCTCTGACTACTAAAGATTTTGAGTGGATTTCTTTACATCCAAGTAGAATAGCTTTTAAAGTGGCTAAGAATAGGCTTTCTACGTCTGATTTAGAAGGTATAAAAGCATGGGTAAAAGATCTTTATGTGATATATCAATTAGAAACTCCACAATTAATAGAAACAACTATATTAGAAGAAATAAAGCAACCAACTTACAAGGATTTAACTCACTTTTTTGTAACTGGAAACTTAGATGGAACATTAAAAGCTAAAGCACCTTTAGACGGTGGTCAAGCTATACAAACTTTAAGTGCTAAGAATGTAGCTTTAAATGAGAAAGTTATCACATTAAGTTTAGAAAATGAAGAGTTAAAGCAAATGGATAATGAGTTAGTTGCTACATCTTGGGATATGGATTTTAGAATGTGTGAAGTAGAATGGACTTTAGAGGATTTAGGAATAGGACAAGAAGTCGCAACACTAAGTTTAGAAAATAATATAAAAAGTATGAAAGGAAGCGTATCTAATATGGCATTAACAAGATTTGAACAAGCTAAAATTATGATTGTAGGAGGGGTTTATAATAAAGAAACTCTTACTAGACAGTTAACTACTTACTTAAATAGAGGGTATTTAACACAAGAAGAATATGATGAATTAGTAGCATTAATGGAAGCTAGAGATTTAGTTGTAGAAGTATAAACAATTGATAAAAATTGTTCGTAAAAG
>JAGAVZ010000138.1 GCA_017941635.1 Cellulosilyticum sp. | reverse complement strand
TGTAAGGATACACATGATAAAGATGTACAGCGTGAAGACATACAGTGTAAAAATGCACAGAATAAAGAAGTACAATACATAAATGTACAGAACAAAGAGGAACAGATAAAAGTTATATTAGGTTTTACACCTAAGCATATAATAGAATATGAATTAGAGGAATATAAAGAAGATGATGCAACACTCTTTATATTGGGCGAGTCATTTAAAGAACAGTTTGATAAGGAGCAACTAAGAGTTCCAATTATGAGCCACACATGATTTTATGTAACATAAATTTGTACAAATGCTATGTCTTAGGTATAAGATAATTGGATGAATATGTACTTTCTTATAAAAAAGATGGAGAAATTAATCATTGCAGTAATAGTTTCTTGAATTGAGTAAATATGTTGATATAATTGCTTTCAGTAAGAGTTTATTATTGAAGGGGAAATGAAAATGGCTCAAAAAAATATGTATGATATGACATCAGGTAATCCAACAGTGTTGCTCTTGAAGTTTTCAATTCCTATGATTATAGGAAATATTTTTCAACAGTTTTATAACATGGTAGATTCTATTATTGTTGGGCAATTCGTAGGGCCCAATGCACTAGCGGCAGTAGGTGCCACAGGATCAATTAACTTTTTGTTTTTCTCACTGGCCTTTGGGTTATCAGCAGGAATAGGCATTATCGTCTCACAATATTTTGGTGCAAAGGATGAGCAAAAAGTGAAGAAAGCTATTGCAACGGCTATTTATGTTGTACTGATTTCGTCTATTACTATGGGAATATTGATGATTGCATCAGCAAGGGGTGTAATGCAGTTATTAAATACACCAAGTGAAATCATTGATGATTCAGTACTGTATATGCAAATTGTAGGAGGAGGAATGATTGCAGTAGGAGCGTATAACGGTGTGGCAGCTATTTTAAGAGCATTAGGTGATTCCAAAACACCACTTATCTTTTTGATTGTGGCTTGTGCCATTAATGTTGTATTAGATTTACTTTTTGTTGTTAGTTTTGGTTGGGGTGTATTGGGAGTATCGCTAGCCACTGTTATTGCTCAATGTGGTTCAGCTATAGGATGTATTATATATGCTTGGATTAAAATGCCGATTTTTAGGATACCGAGAAAAGAGTATGTTATAGATAGAGATATTTTAAAGAAATGCTTATATATTGGTATTCCAGTAGGTTTGCAAAATGCTTTGATTGCAGTCTCTTGTGTGGTATTACAACGTGTGGTAAATGGCTTTGGTGCAACAATTGTAGCAGCCTTTACCGTAGAAAATAGATTTGAACAACTTGTTCAGCAACCTTTTAATTCCTTGGGAGCAGCAATCAGTACATACACAGGACAAAATATGGGTGCACGTAATATTAAACGTGTGAAACAAGGCTTTATAGCAGGAAGTAAAATTGCTATAATTTTTAGTTTGATTATGCTACCAATTGCTTGTTTTGGGGGAGAGGTGATTATGAGTCTCTTTACATCAGATGCACAGGTTATTGAGCAAGGGGCAATCGGTATTAGAATTACAAGCTTTTTCTATAGTGCATTGGGCATGATTTATGTAACTAGAAATGTATTAAATGGTGCAGGTGATGTAAAATTTGCGATGATTTCTGGTTGTGTAGAGGTTATTGGTAGAGTAGGATTAGCTAGACCGCTTACTTATATTCCTTGTATTGGTATGCTGAGTATTTGGTTTACGACAGGACTTACTTGGCTATTAACAGCAGTTGTAAGCTGTATTCGATATGCCGATGGTAAGTGGAAATACAAAGGGATTGTTTCAGATATAAGTACGGTTGATTCAATAGAGGTATAGAGATAGGGCATATCCATAAGAAATAAAGTAGTTTGAGATAAAATATCATAAAAATGATAGGCACTGAATCAAGGAGAATATCTAAATTCAGTGCTAAATTTTTGAAAAAGAAAAGGTAAATACACAATAAAATATGTGATGATTAAATTTGCTAAATATTATTTACAATTGATAGATTTTGATTTGAAATATATAACGCATTAGATATAATAAAAGTATAAGGTAGGTAATAGCATGTATTTTAAATAAAAGGAGGATTTTATATGCAAGCAGATGATATAGCCCTATAGCAGGGGCTATTTAAGAGAGAATCAAATAGCCTTTGCCAAACGACCAAAGTAGAGAAGATAAATTTGGGAGGGCAATATGCGCTATAAGAAGGCTCAGGATTTATTTCCTGAAGAGATTATTACACTCATTCAGCAATATGTGGATGGAGAATATATATACATACCAAGGAAACCAGAGAAGAAAAAGGCTTGGGGAGAGAATAGTCGCGTACGTGAGGAACTTAGGGAGAGAAACGAACAAATCTTTAAGGACTATCAAACGGGACTGAGTAAATGTAAATTGGCAGAGCAATATTTTCTATCTGAGAAAAGCATTGAGCGTATTATTTTAAAAGAAAAAAATAAACAAATGGTGCTATAAAGGGTTTTCCTTTATAGCATTCTTTTTATAGGATTGGAGAGGAAAGGGAGTATGTATCGTATAGGTGTAGATATAGGAGGCACGGGAATTCAGGCTGGACTTGTGAATTTACAAGGAGAAATTATTGGGCAAAAAGAGTGCTCTACAAATGTAAAATTAGGGTTTCTAAAGATTATAGAGTCTATTAGAAAACTAGTGGACAGCTTGTTAGAGACTTATAATTTAACGCCACAAGACATAGAGGTTTTAGGATTTGGTGTACCTAGCTTTATTAACCAACAGGGAAAAGTGACCTGTGTGAATTTAAACTGGTATGAGGAGGACTTTATCACAACTTTAAGAGAGACATTTCCTGAATTTAAAGTAGCTGCAGAAAATGATGCAACTGTAGCAGCATTAGCTGAGGCTAAGTTTGGAAGTATGAAGGGGTATCCTTATGCTGTTATGCTGACATTAGGGACTGGGCTTGGAGCAGGAATCATTATAAATGGACAGCCTTTTGTAGGAGCGCATGGTATGGGTTCAGAATTGGGTCATGTGGTAATTGGAATTAATGATTTTAAATGCAAATGTGGCAATAATGGGTGCTTCGAAACATTTTGTTCAGCAACAGGTATTGTGAGACATACAAAAAGACTGATACGTATAGGAAGAAAAAGCTGCTTAGTCGATGTATGTAAGGGAGAACTGAACCGCTTATCAGCTAAAAAGGTGTTTGATGCCTATAGAATAGGTGATGAGGTAGCAGTGCAAAGTATTAATCGTTTCAAAAAATATTTAGCTATAGGAATTGCCAATATTATTAATGGCATGGACCCACATATTATTGCAATTGGTGGTGGGGTATCTAGAGCTAGTGATATTATTTTAGATGGATTAGAAGAAGAGATTCGTAAACATATTCTCTATAAGAAAGAAGATTTTGCTAAAGTAGTCGTTGCACAGTTAGGAAATGAAGCAGGTATTATAGGAGCAGCCTTTTTAGAACAAAAGCAGTTTGGTTAATATAAAGTTGTAGCAAAATAAATTATCTTACAAGTCTTAGTGGCAAAAGAAACTTGATTAGGAATAGCACTTATGTTTATTTGTACGGGACTAACAAGAAGTATAGTAAGCTTAGTATGTTATCATAGTCGCTATATTAAAATGCTTGAAGAAAAAGTAGAATAAAGCAATACTCTACATGATATCCTTATACGAAAAGGGTAGGATAAGATAAGTGATAAAAGCTTAGAATTAGGAAAGGCTAGGAATAAGAGCGATGCAAATAAATCATTTTAAACAAAAGCTAAGTGTAAATCAGGAAAAACAGCTTGCTTTAAAAAAGCAATTGGATAAGCTAGGTTGGATGCGTGTACTTTCCTTTGTAGGTGGTGTTGCAATTATTGTAATGAGCAATTTGGAGCATAGGGGAGTAGGCTACTTCATAGGGGCTATTTTACTGGGACTATTTGTATGGTTTGTAAGGCAATATAGCAAGGTAGATAACAAGAAACGTTACTATGAGGCAGAAGAAAATGTATTAGAAGAATATATTGCTAGAGTAGGTGATGACTGGAAGGCTTTTAAGGAGAATGGTGAAGCTTATCAAGGAAATAAGAGTAGGGTAAAAGACTTAGATATATTGGGAAGGTCATCACTCTACCAGTATATTTGTACGGCTCATACACCTTTTGGAAAAAGGGCTTTGGCTAAAGAGTTAGTTGAAGGGCATAAAGAGAAAAAGATTCTTTTAAAGAGACAAGAGGCAATTAAAGAACTCCTTGAAGATGAGGCATTTGCATTACATCTACAGACGCTAAGTATGCAGATGGAGCTAAGAGGTGAAGTCTTCAATGAAGAAAGTCTGGAAGATTTTATTAAGGAAGCGGAAAAGCAGGAGAGCTATGTATCAAAGCTTATGAAAGGCATAGCTATAGTGATTCCGTTTATCACGCTTTTTGCCTTGACTATTTCTCTTTTAGGATATGGTTCAGAAATAACTTATATCATAGCTGAAGTAAGTGTTACTTTACAATTATTAATTGTATTTTGGCAGACAGGAAGAACCAGTATGCTTTTTAACCCGATATTTGATTTTAATAAGAACATTGGAGTCTATAAGGAACTTTTAGTAGCACTTGAGAATCAATCTTTCAAAAGTAGTTATTTAAAAGAAATACAAAATAAGTTACTTACTACTGGTGGGGCAGTACAAGGAATTGAGAGCCTGAATAAGTTAACAGATAGCATAAAGCTCAGACATAACTTTGTGGCAAATATTTTATTAAATGGCATTGTCATGTGGGATGTACACTGCAAAGATGCTCTAGGCATATGGAACAAAAAATATGGTAAAGACATTAGAAACTGGCTTGAGGTTGTTGGAGAGATTGAGTCATTAGTCAGCTTAGCCGTTATAGGTCGTGTAAAAGAAAGTTATTGTTTTCCAAGTATTATTGAGGGCAATGTACCTACCATTGATTTTACAAGTCTAGCACATCCATTGATTGCAGAGGATAAGGTGGTTAGTAATAGTGCAAAGATACAACAAGAAACTTGTATTATTACAGGCTCTAACATGTCTGGTAAAACCACATTCCTAAGAAGTATAGGTGTTAATTTAGCTTTGGCATATGCGGGAGCACCTGTTGTAGCAGAAGCGTTTACAACATCTTATATGGAAGTCTTTACGTCTATGAGAATTGAAGATAGAGTAGATGAGGGGATTTCGACTTTCTATGCAGAACTCCTACGTATCAAGGAGATGATGGAATATAGTCAACGACATTTACCAATGCTTGTTTTGGTAGATGAAATCTTCAGAGGAACCAATTCAGCAGACCGTATATTAGGCGCTACAGAAACCATCAAGAAACTGGGTAAGCCATGGCTAAATGTAATGGTCACAACCCATGATTTTGAGCTTTGTAATTTAGCCAATGAAGCAACAAGGAAAACAGTGAACTATCATTTTGAAGAGTATTATGAGAATGATCAGATTAAGTTTGATTATAAATTAAAAGCCAATCGCTGTAAGACAACCAATGCAAAATATTTATTAAGGATGGTTGGAATATTGGATTAAGCTTTAATGTAATAAAGTAAGGACTAATAAATTAAAAATATAATATAGTGAAATCTAGGTTCATCACCATGAACTGTGCTTGACAAACTAAATACCAAATATTACACATAAAAAATGCACCTGTTATCCTGTAATGTAGTAAGTGCGAACTAAACTATATACGGAGGACTCCAGATGCACTTACATGATATCAATA
>JAGAVZ010000137.1 GCA_017941635.1 Cellulosilyticum sp. | reverse complement strand
TAATGCTGAAATAATATTTTTCTTACCTTCACTTAAACCTTCTCTTTTTCTTCGTCCCATAAAAACAGCCTCCTATGAATTTATTTTATCATAGAAAGCTGTACGAGAATTTAAATTTACAGAGTTTTCTTCACACTCTCATACTAGATGAATCACCTTAAAAATATTGTCTAACTAAGTGTTGACAATCCAATATGTAAATTGCGCCAACTATTTATATCTTAACTTAATTTTTGTTTCGCACTGCTCTCTTCTCCATTTATGACTATCACTCACAATACAAAATAGTCCTAATAGAGTGTTCTACTAAGAATATGATTTATTATTTGAATTACAAAATAACTATTTGTTACTTTCAACTTACCCTTGCCCAGTATAAAAAATAACGAATGTAAGTATTATCCCATAATATATTAACAAAGCAATATAAGCGGTATTTAATATTGAAAATCCTACTAAACAACCAACTTTATTTTTATGTATCACTCCATATGTAATACCCGAAGACATATTCGCAATGAAAAGAATGAGCATCAAAAAAAAGATTTCTAAAAGTAATAGAGCTGGCATTATTTTTAGGACAGTTAGAAAAAATGCACTCACAGTAATTATGATTAGCAGGATACTTATTAACCAATAGATGTATCTTTTTATTTGAAATTCCCCCTTATAAAATATCTAATTTGCTACTTATGTTTTTTCTTCCACACAATAAAACTTCCAACAGCTAAAACTACAATAATTCCCATCACAATAATCAAAGGCCAATTTACTGATCTTGCAATAAATATACTGGTTGGGCCATCTGCACCACCTATAATACCGATTTCAGCTATATCCACACTATCCCCCTATACTCTATTATATTCAGAATAGCATAACATAAAATGTCATCTATTAAAATACTAAGAATCTAGCCTTTTCTACCCATTTCCTATCAAAAAAGAGCCTATATGTGATTTTCATACAGACTCAGCAGTTATCGGTATTATAAGTGTCAATAGCCCTCTCAACTCGCACCAAATGTTAGGTTATCCATAGGAAAATGAACTACTCATAAATCACCTGAATACCTTACCAATTAGAGTGTCTTTCTCTTTAAATCCGTTAAAATAATCTTTTACACTCATTTTTTTACTACCTGAAGGTTTTATTGTTTTTAAAATAATTTCTCCATCAGATACTTTGATGCCTATTCCATCCTTGTATAATTTGACTATTTCACCATTTGATTTTTCATTATAGTTCTCTTCACCTATAATTGCTTCGTATATTTTTATTTCCTTATCCTCTAAAATGGCATGCGCTACTGGCCATGGATTAAGTCCTCTTATTTGGTTAAAAATTTCTATTTTTGTTTTATTGAAATCAATATGTTCATCTTCTCTAGATATATTATAACCAAATGTTACTTCTTCTTCATTTTGGACGATTCTATTTGCTTGTCCATTAACAATACTCGGTAATGTTTCTATTAATAGTTCTGCACCTAATAGGCTTAATTTATCATGTAACGTCCCCACATTATCAGTTTTTTCTATTTCAATACTTTTTTGACTTATTATATCACCATTATCCATTTTTTCACCCATATGCATGATAGTAATACCCGTACTCGTATATCCATCAATAATTGCTCTATGAATCGGTGCACCTCCCCTTAATTTTGGAAGAAGTGATGCATGAACATTGATACAACCATATTTAGGGTAGTCTAATACCTCTTTTGGGAGAAATTGACCATATGCACAAGTTATAATGACATCAGGATTTAAATCGATTATACTTTGATATTCTTCTCTTATTTTAGTTGGTTGTATGACTGTTATATTGTTTTCAAGTGCCACCTTTTTTACAGCTGGTTCTGTCAATACTTGTCTTCTACCAACTAATTTATCTGGTTTAGTTACTACCCCTATTACATTAGTATGATAAATTAAGCTATTAAGTACATTTACACTAAAATCAGGTGTACCCATAAATATTACTTTCAAATTCTTCATTATGATAATCATCCTTTCTATGGAAGACATAAAGAGTAATAAAACACAAGTGCCTTCTCTGGTTATGATTTTCTACTAATCCCCAAAATACTTTAGGTAGTTTTACTCCTAACCTTAAGCGTTATCTAATATGTCTGATTTGTATTTCTATCAAGACCTCTTACACCTTGTATTATTCAGAACATTATATCACATAAGTTTTCATATTAAAACGCCCCAAATCTAAGCCCTTTCTACCTATTTTCATACCTTTTCACCTCAAAAAGAGCCTTTTTGACCAGTATTTCCACACTGTCAATTAGGAGGCTCTATTCTTTAAGTTACTAAAACCTATATATTATGTATCTAGTTATAGTTAATGCACTTTTAGTTGATCTTACCATGATGTTACCTTGTTTCAGTATTTTAGGACATGAAAAAAGAGCTTATACATACTACTTTTAGAGACTCTGTGTTTATTCTTATTAGTGATTATATCTCAATAATTTTCAATGAATTTATTTATGTCATCTAAATCCAAGATTTATGATTTAAAGAAATTAATTAATCTCTTAAATTTAATCCTGTAGACATAAAAAAACCTCCAATGATGATATACGTAGTATGTTTGTACATCATCACTGAAAGTTGCAGTTTACCATCATGCAAGGAGTTTTAATACTCTCGCACAAAATATTAATTTAATAAAACCTATATATATGAATAGTTAGAAATTATCTTTCAGAATCTTCAAAGTTGTGGTAAACCTCTTGAACATCATCATCATCTTCAAGAAGATCCATCATCTTATTCCATGCTTTAAGATCAGCTTCTGCTGTAATAGTAGCTGATGTTTGTGGAACCATTGTGATTTCAGCTTGTGCCATTTCGATGCCAGCAGCTTCGATTGCAGCGTATACGTCTGAGAATACTTCTGGATCTGTTGTGATTGTGAAACCTTCTTCTTCTGCTTCGAAGTCATCTGCACCAGCTTCGATAGCCATCATCATAAGCTCATCTTCATCCATATCTGTAGCTTCTCTTTCGATTACGATTTGACCTTTTTTGTCAAATAAGAAAGATACACAGCCTGATGTACCCATGTTACCATTTCCTTTAGAGAATGCTGCACGTACGTTTGCTGCTGTACGGTTTTTATTATCTGTAAGTGTCTCTACAATAACAGCCACACCGTTTGGACCATAACCTTCATAAGTCATGTATTCGTAATGTACCGAACTATCTTCACCAGCTGCTTTTTTAATACTTCTTTGAATTGTATCATTTGGCATGTTATTTGATTTTGCTTTTGCAATAACATCACGTAATTTTCTATTTGTATTTGGATCAGAACCACCACCGTCTTTTACGGCTACTGCGATTTCACGACCGATTTTTGTAAATATTTTTCCTTTTGCTGCGTCATTTTTGCCTTTTTTATGTTTAATGTTGGCAAACTTTGAATGTCCTGACATATATTTATAAGCCTCCTTTAATTATACACTAACGTACATTCTACTTTTTCTTCAATATTGTACCATATTGTAGGGGCATGTATCAACTCTTTACAGGTCTTTCAATAAGAACATAGTCACCTTTTTCAATAGAAATCTCGGCATTCGTCTCATTAATAAGCCATTCTACAAAGGATTCTTCACTGCCCATCTCTACTTCTACCACAAAACGTACAACTTCTGTATAGGCTGTATCACGTATGATGTAAGACTTATCATTTAAGAGATACTGTACTTTTCCTGAAAGTGGATAAGTCATCTCTAAAGTGAAAAGGCATACGCGCATCTTTTCAATAAGCCCTGCTGCTAGTATACCTTCTTTAGCTCCTTTGCCATAGGCCCTTACAAGCCCACCTGTTCCAAGCAGTGTCCCACCAAAGTAACGGGTTACAACGATTAAAGTATCTTTAATATCTTGTCCCTTTAATACATCTAAAATAGGTTTTCCAGCTGTACCTTGTGGCTCTCCATCATCGCTAAAACGTTGAATCTCATTACGCTCTCCAATTTGATAAGCAAAGCAGTTATGTGTAGCATCCCAATATTTTTTACGCAGTTTAGTTAAAATTTCATCGGCTTCTTCTTGTGTGTGTACAGGAAAAACAGAGGCAATAAATCGTGATTTTTTTTCAACAATCTCTGCTTCACCAGATCCTGCAATTGTAATGTATCTGTCTAACATATGCACCACCTAATTTAATCTTTAACTTTATTTTAGCATAGTTTAGGCCTAAGAAAAAGTATAAAAAAACAGCCTAAATCGGCTGTTTTATTGGATGTAATCATCTAGGATTTCGGTCATGGAAGTAAGCGTTACCCTACCTTCTTGCATAAAGCGAGCAACTTTGGTGGCTTCATTATGTTCTTCTGTGAAATATTCGTAATCACACTCTATTAAATCCCCTGAGTATTGTTCTAAGGCAATACCATATTTTCTCTCTTTTTCAATAACAAAATACTTCACTTCAAGGTCCGATAAATTTGTCTTACCGACATAATATTTCGTATACACCATCTAAAGATCCCCCTTGATTTTTATATATTCCTATTATAGGGGATAATAAAATATTTTCAAAGAAAAAGATATCGCAATTTATTAGGGTTTATGCTATAAATCGTCATACAAAAACCAATTTACTTAATAAATTTAGCCTGTTAAAGCTTTAAGCACTAAAATATACATATTTTTGTCGAAAAAGATTGAAAACTTTTTCAATCAATCAATGCAATAATCTTTAATTTTATAAAATTTATCTTTGTGTATATAGCCTTTTAATACAATCCCTTCATTAACATATTCCTCTTCTAAACGTTCACCTTGTGCATGACAGAAAGCTACAAGTTCTGGAACTGAGTATGGTAATAAAATTTTGAAAGGCTGCATTGAGGCATAAAGCATCTCTTCTATAATACCTAATAAACCGTCTAGATTGATTTTGTTTTTAGCTGAAATTTCCACACTATGTGTACTGGTTTCATCTTTAGGGTAATGCCCTTCTACTTGATCAATTTTATTGTAGACTGTAATAATAGGGATATTAGTAATATCTAGTCTTTTTAGGGTTTCATGAACAACTTCATTATGTGTAGCTAAATGTTCAGAACTTGCATCCATTACATGCAAGATAATATCTGCATATTTAGCTTCTTCAAGTGTTGAATAGAAGGCTTTAACAAGATGATGAGGCAGTTTACGTATAAAACCTACTGTGTCTGTTAGCATAATTTCACTGCCACTTGGAAGTGTTGCCGAACGTGTTGTGGGATCAAGCGTAGCAAAAAGTTGATTTTCTGCGTAAACATCACTTTCACAAAGTGCATTTAATAAAGTAGACTTCCCTGCATTTGTATAACCTACAATAGCTACTACTGGTATATTATTCTTTTGTCTACGTGTACGAAGAAGCTGTCTATGTTTCTCAAACTCTTCAATTTCAGCTTGTAGTAATTCCATTCTAGTACGAATATGGCGCTTATCAAGTTCAAGCTTCTTTTCACCAGGACCTCTTGTTCCAATACCGCCACCTTGTTTAGAAAGCATTTCGCCAAATCCAGTAAGTCGTGAGTATTGATATTTAAGCTGTGCAATTTCAACTTGCAGTTTACCTTCTCTTGAACGCGCACGTTGCGCAAAGATGTCTAGGATGACAAGGGTACGATCCATTACTTTTACACCTAATTCAAGGGATAGATTGCGCATTTGAACAGGAGAAAGTTCATCATCTGATACAACGCCTGTTGCACCATGTAAGGCCACAAGCTCTTTAAGTTCTTCCACTTTACCTGTTCCGATATAATAACCTGGATTAATACTGTCCACACGCTGAAGTACTTTAACCGCCGCTCTAGCCCCAGCAGTATTTACCAATTCTTCTAATTCATCTAAACTTTCCCAGGCATCATCTTCTTTAAGATTTTTCTTTTGTGCCGCAAATAGAATTACGACCTCTTCTTCTTTTCTTAATTCTTCCATAGTAGTCCTTTCTTAGTTACGCTCATGCGAGCTAAGTTCATTATTTTATAGTATACCAAATTTTTGCTTTTCCTATAAGGTCTTATATAGAAAAAGGTAAGTTTCTACGTGGAAACTTACCTTTTTATTTGTATTAAACTCTGAAGAGTAATTCACTATAAGTAGGAATTGGCCAGATTTTTTCATCTACAATTGTTTCTAATTTGTCCGCTACTTCACGTAATGCTTCCATTTTTGGAAGAACGTTGTTACGGAATGCTTGTGCTTTTTCAAGGCCTTCTTCAATTTGAATTGTTTCTTTGTGAACGATTTCAAGTTCATCAATAGCACGTTTAAGACTATTTAATAGCGTATTAAGCTCTGTGAGCATTTCACTTTGAGCATCAATATTAAATTTTTCAAGACTTGTCATAATACTTACATTTTGAGCAACTTGTGTCATGTAGTTAATTACAGCAGGCATAATTTGTGTTTTTGCCATACTAAGCATTGTACGTGCTTCAATGTTGATTGTTTTATAATATTCTTCGATAAGAATTTCATAACGAGAATGGAGTTCAACTTCACTAAACACTTTAAGTTTGCTAAATAAATCAATAGATTTTTGTGAGATAAGGGCTGGAATAACATCTACTGTTGATGTGTAATTTGGTAAACCACGTCTTGCTGCTTCTTCTACCCATTCTTCTGAGTAACCATTTCCATTGAAGATAATACGTCCATGATTTTTAAGTGCATGACGTACAATTCTATTAACTGCTTTTTGAAGGTCTTCTGCCCCTTCGAGTTTATCTGCAAACTCATGTAAAGTTTCAGCAACCATTGTATTCATAATAACGTTAGCTTCTGAAATACATCCTGAAGATGGGAACATTCTAAATTCAAATTTATTTCCTGTAAAAGCAAATGGAGATGTACGGTTACGGTCTGTTACTTCTTTTTTAAGTTTTGGAAGTGTTGCAACACCCATTTCCATTACTTCTTTTGTTAAATCATCCATCTCTTCTCCACGTGCAATGTGGTAAAGAAGTTCTGTAAGCTGATCACCTAAGAAAATAGAAATAATAGCTGGAGGTGCTTCATTCCCACCAAGACGATGATCATTTCCTGCAGTTGCAGCTGATAATCTTAAAAGATCAGCATGTTTGTCAACGGCTTCAATTGTTGCAGCTAAGAAAATAAGGAATGATAAATTTTCTTTTGGTTGTTTACCTGGTGAGAATAAGTTTATACCTGTATCTGTTACAAGGGACCAGTTATCATGTTTACCTGAACCATTTACACCTCTAAATGGTTTTTCATGAAGAAGACAAGCAAGATCATGACGGTTTGCTACTTTTTGAAGCACTTCCATAACAAGTTGATTTTGATCAGATGCTACGTTTGCTGTTGCAAAAATAGGTGCAAGCTCGTGTTGTGCTGGGGCTACTTCATTATGTTTTGTTTTAGAAGGTACACCTAACTTCCAAAGTTCAATATCAATTTCACGCATGAACTTACCTATTTTCTCTTTAATACTTCCATAGTAGTGGTCTTCCATTTCTTGACCTTTTGGGGGCATAGCACCAAAGAGTGTACGACCTGTAAAGATAAGATCTTTACGTTGTTGATATTGGCGTTTGTCAACGAGGAAGTATTCTTGCTCTGCACCAATTGTTGTAATAACCTTTTTACTTTCTGTATCACCTAATGCACGAAGTACACGAAGTGCTGCTTCTTCAATAACTTCCATTGAACGAAGTAATGGTGCTTTTTTATCAAGCGCTTCACCAGTATGTGAATAGAATACTGTAGGAATGCAAAGTGCCACACCACTAATATCTTCTTTTAAGAAAGCTGGAGATGTACAATCCCATACTGTATAACCTCTTGCCTCAAAAGTTTGTCTAAGACCACCTGATGGGAAAGAAGAACCGTCAGCTTCTCCTTTAATAAGCTCTTTACCTGAAAACTCCATAATGACACGACCATCTGAAGTTGGAGATAAGAATGAGTCATGTTTCTCTGCTGTACGACCATTCATTGGTTGGAACCAATGAGTAAAATGTGTTGCACCATGCTCAATAGCCCAATCTTTCATAGCATTTGCTACAACTTCAGCTACACTTGGATCAAGTTCTAAACCTTCATCAATTGTTTTATGTAACTGTTTGTAGGTTGATTTTGGAAGACGCTCACGCATTACCTTGTCATCAAATACATTTTTGCTAAATAGTTCAGATAATTTAATATTTTCCATCCTGTTAGCCCCTTTACAATAGTATTATGTTTATTAAAAAAGCGTCGCCTAATCGGTGACGCTTAATCCTACTTTTTTAATTAATATATCATTTATACCATATCATGACAACTCACAAAAATAGATAAAATTATAAACGGGTTAATTTTTCCCTTGTGCATAATGTCTAAGGAGCTAAATTGTAGCTAGTGTTTGGGGTTGCTGCATCAATGCCATCTAATACATTATTAGGGAGTACATTAACATAGTTTGGTGGAACTTTGCCTGAAACCATCTTATCAATAAGGACTATACGTCTTGAAATATGTATTTGATCTGCAAAAAGGGGTACAACGACTTGAACTGTTGTATCAATATCAAGCCATACTTTGTGATTAACTTGATTAATCCCTGCTGCCACAATTTCATTGTCATAATCTACCTTTACAGTACCTACTGGTAATACTTCAATAGTAATTTCAGGTCCTAAGTTAGCAAAAATACGGCTACCTGTTAAGTTTCCTAAAGGGACTTTAAAAGAAACGCTTCCTATTGTATCTAACTTATCGGCTATTTTATCAACGATATCTGCACAGAGTGTATTAATAAGGATAGAATTTACATTCCAGGATACAAGTTCCCCCGCATCATTATAGTCATAGCTAATTAAATCCTCTTCCGTTATCTGGGTACTTTCTAGGGACAAATTAACCGCCTCATTAATGGTTTTAGTAGCAATAGTAGTGGCTTCATGCTCTGCCATAGCTATAACTGTAGGCATAACTTCTCTATCTAACTGGATATAAATAACAATAAATATGGCAATAATAGCTAATACAGCTAATAAGCCTTGATAGTTATGCTCCTTATAACGCCTTCCACCTGATGATTTATATATATAAGTAGGTGCTTTAGGCGTTGGCCTATAACGATATTTATAACCTCTAAACATAAGCTGCCTCCTATTCAATGCTTTATTTTTAATATATTCATAGAAGGGACATTCCATGACAAGCATCATCTTAAATATTAAAGTTTAATGACTAATTTATAATACTACTTTCCTATTTATCTATTTAGTTTTATACTAATACATTATACTAAGGTATGTATTTCTTTTTGCGCTTACCTAGCATCTTTGGTATAATACCATATTGAGGAGGATGATAGATGAATTACTCTAAAGATTCATGTTCAAAAAAAATGCAGGATTCTAATAAAAATACAAAAAAGAAAAAGACAAAAAAAGCTAAAGTCACTACTTTTCGTGTCATAGTCATTACACTTGTCATTGGTCTTTTTGCTATTGTAGGTTCAGGACTTGGTATTTTAGTAGGTATCATTAAAAGTGCCCCTGATGTTTCTACAATTAATATTAAGCCCACGACAGATTATACGTCTTTTGTCTATGATGAAAATGGTACTGAAATCGATACGCTCTCAAGTGGTGAAAATCGTATTTATGCAAAACTTGACCAAATTCCCAAACATCTTCAAGAAGCTGTTATAGCCATTGAAGATGCTAGATTCTATGAGCATAACGGTATTGACTTATTAGGAATTATGCGTGCTATTGTAAAAAATTTAAAAGCAGGTGAAATTGTAGAAGGTGCAAGTACTATTACGCAGCAGGTTATTAAAAATAATGCCCTTACTAGCGATCAGACTTTCGTGCGTAAAATTCAAGAGCAATACCTTGCACTTCAAATTGATGCACTTTATGAAAAAGATCTTATCTTAGAATATTACTTAAATACAATGCCGCTAGGACATGGTACAAATGGTGTGCAAGCTGCAGCCAAACGTTATTTTGGCAAGGATGTTTCTGAGCTTACTCTAGCTGAAAGTGTTGTTATAGCTGGTATTACACAAGCACCTACAAGATATAGTCCAATTCGTAACCCTGAGAACAACTTTGAAAAATCTAAAGTTATTCTTTCTTATATGGTAGAACAGGGCTATATTACAGAAGAAGAAAGACAAGCTGCTTTACTAGAGAATCCTTATAAAAATATTCAAGAAGTGAATAATCAGTATGAACAGCAAGACTCTGTTCATAGTTACTTCGTAGATGCTGTCATTGAACAAGTTATTAGTGACCTTCAAACTAAAAAGGGCATGACAGCTACACAAGCAAATAACTTACTCTTTGGCGGTGGTGTTGAAATCTATACAACACTTAACCAAGATATGCAAAAAATTGTAGATGATAAGATGGATGATGACTCTCTCTTCCCTTCTTATAAAGAATATGTGATTAACTATAGTGCTACTATCACAAAAGCTGATGGCACAACTGTGAATAAATGGGCAGAGGGTGTTTTACAGTCTGATTCAGAAGCTGAAATAGAAAACTTCAAAAAAGCAAAGCAAGCTACCTGGGAACTTGCCGAGGGTGATACAATTGTTGAATCTGTACAGCTTGTACCTCAGGCCCAAGCTGCTTTCGTTATTATGGATCAATACAATGGTCATGTGAAAGCACTTTCAGGTGGACGTGGTGAAAAATATGGTGACCGTACTTTTAACCGTGCCACACAAGCTAAAAGACAACCTGGCTCTACGTTCAAAGTTCTTGCTTCTTATGCACCAGCACTTGATACAGGGCTCCTTTCTCCAGGTTCTATCATTGTCGATGAACCTTATACAATTGGTAAATATACTCCAAAAAACTGGAGAAGTTACTTTAAGGGACCTACTACAGTACGCGAAGGTATTTGGGACTCTATGAATATCTTAGCGGTTAAAGCTGTAGAGATGGTCGGTATTGAGACAGCTTACAACTATCTCCTTAACTTCGGTTTTACAACACTTTCTGACCAAGATAAAGTGTATGCACTTCCTCTTGGCGGTATTACAGATGGTGTAACCCCTCTTGAACTTAATGCTGCCTATGCTGCTATTGCCAATCAAGGGTCTTATACAAAACCTATTCTCTATACGCAAGTGTTAGATCGTGATAAACAAGTTCTTTTAGATAATTCTGTACCCGAAACACATACTGTTATTAAAGCTTCTACTGCTTCTATGCTAACAGATATGATGGAAGATGTTATTAAAATCGGTACAGGTGGTAAAGCTGGCGTAGGTCTTAATATGCCTGTAGCAGGCAAAACAGGGACAACATCTGATAATAAAGACTTTATCTTTGCTGGTTATACACCATACTATACTGCAACTGTATGGATGGGCTATGACAGACCACAACCTTTTACTGATAAAAGTGCTCACTTAAATCTTTGGGCAAGCATTATGTCAGAAATTCATAAAAACCTGCCTAAGAAAGAATTTGAATTAATAACGACAGGTTATACTAAAACAAGTATTTGTGCAGCATCAGGTAAGATTCCAACAGAACTTTGTAAATTAGACCCGGAACACAAAATTGTATCTGATTACTTCCAGAAAAATCATGCTCCTACTGAGGAATGTGATATTCACGTACAAGAACAGGTATGTACAGTATCGGGTAAGATTGCTACAGAGTTCTGTCCTGAAGAAACTGTTAAAACGCGCGTTGTTACACGTACATCATCTAGTCAAGTAAAACCTGAAGACTTATGTGATGTACACACTCAGGCATTGGTACCGGAGGAACCAGAACTTCCAGAACTTGAAGGATGGCCTTGGCCAGACGAGCCATCCCAAGAAAACCCAGAAGAAACTCCAACACCACCAATAGAAACTCCAGAAGAAACCCCAGTAACACCTGAAACACCTTCTACTGATAATCCAGATGGCGAAAATGGTTTCTTCATTCCACAAAGTTAAAATAAAAAGGTTCAAGCTTATAAGCTTGAACCTTTTTATTTTAACTTTTAATCTAGCCTTGGTTTAGTTCCTACTTTAATGACCTCTCCCCTAGCCTTATAATAACTTGTATTAATAAGTTCTTTTGAAACGAGTTCACCATTCTTATACATAAGGCGATACAGTTTTACCGTCTTACCTTCAAGTGGTGTGGTCTCTTGAATTTCCTGGTCCTCATATAAGGTATCATCTTCCTTATAGATTGTTGGAGGTGGTGGTGTTGTCTTAATGAGTTCAGAACTAAATTTAACTTCATCATAAGGTAACTTTAATGCAGCATCTCCAAATAGATTCACAATAATCTTATTATCTTCACAGTAGCTCTCTACAAATAAAGGATATTGTGAGTTATTCCTAAACTTAAAGTCTATAAGTTCTGATGCATAAGTAGCATCTCTGCCTAATGGTACATAAGCTACAGGTAAAGAGTGGTTTGCACGTGATATAATTTCTATATCACTTAATAAAAGTGCATTATAAAGAGTAGATGCAATTTGGCATACACCACCACCTATTCCCTCCTCTAACTTTCCATTTACAATGACTTTAGAAGCTTTATAACCTGCATCTGGGGTAATAGGTTCCAATTTGCTCCCAAGTGAAAAGCTCTCACCTGGATTCAATTTTGCATTAATTTTAGATGCTGCAATAGCAAGGTTTTGATTACGGTCTTGATCAGCATTATTATATGAAGTAGAAAAGCTAGCAAGTGGTGTTTGGGCTTTTTCAAGTTCCTTAGCAGTTACAGCTGGGGTTACTTCTTTCATAACGATTTGAATAGGCCTAATAGGAAGCTCATTAGCCGTTAACATATCATAAATAATACTGGCTGTAGCTTGACTATCTAATGCATAACCTATTTGCTCTGGTGTTACGTAAAACTGCCTATTCTTTCTTTCAATAGTTGCATCTATAGGTGCTTCTTCAAAAAAATGCGCTTGTACTTCTAAAGCTTTTTCAATCTCTGATAAATCATATGAGGTTTGAACGAGATAATGTATGGACTCTAAAGCAGTATTTTTAGAAGCTAGAAAACGTTTGAATATATGTCCCTCATGGCCTGGTGTATAAGCATCTTGTAAAACTTCGTCTAAGTTGCTCGTTGGATTAAATGTATCTAAAGATAAATGTATTTGTTTATCCTTATTAAATAAAGTAATAAAATGTTCCTCATTATAGGTGTTAAGCTGCTCTTTAATCTTTATGAGGGCTTCTTCTTGTGTAAGGCCTCCTATAGCTACATCATTCACATAAATATGATTCGCAAAGACAAGATTATATTGTGTAACTTCATGATACACATAAATAGCTGCTGCGCCTATTCCAATAAAAATGAGGATTAGCATAACGACTAAACTAACTTTAAGCTTTTTCTTTTTGTCAGTTGCCATAGTCCGCCTCCTCTATAAGCTTCTATACCTGTTCTGACTTTAATAAGCAAATTGACCTAGCACACCTAGTAGCATAAGAAAGGCCAAGAAAAGACTAATTCCTGCTACAATACCTTTTTTATTTTTATTAAATGCACTATAAATATTAAAAGATTGTTTCTTTTTACCTTTTTTGTTTGTCTTTTGAGCTTTCATTTTTTTCCTCCCGAGATAATAAATGATGTTTAATACAATACATATAATCTACTACTTTTTGACCATTTTTGAAACGTATAAAGGCTTTAGAACCATCTAACTTTACAACTTTACCCTGCCCATACATTTTATGTTTGATACAGTCACCTTCTTTAAGTGTAATCTTTGGTGTTAGTGTTTCCAAAATAAAAGGAGAACTTTCTGCTTTTTTCTGATATCTATTTTTTGGAATATATAAGTACAGTCTTTCTTTAGCTCTTGTTAAAGCCACATAGAAAAGCCGCCTTTCTTCTTCTATTTGAGTATCACTTAAACTTTTACTATGTGGAATAACACCATCTAAGATATCAATGATAAAAACTGCGCCGAACTCTAATCCTTTAGCACTATGCATAGTAGTCAGCGTCAATGCATCATGACCTTTTTGGCGTGAGCTTTGCTTCACGCTCATAGAAATAGCATATAAAGCTTCCTCCCACTCCTCAACACGTGCATACTCCCTTGCAGAATCTTCAAGTTCTAGGAGCATATTTACCAAACCTTCACTAGGTATTTTACGGTAAGCTGCATATTCTATAAGATACTTTTCATAGCCTATAGTATGCCGGATGTAAGGAATAGCTTCTTTTAACGTAAGAGTCTTTAATCTTTGTAAATTAAAAATAAGTTCTTCAATACGATCTTTTTGAAGTCTACTAAGAAGGTCTGATTCTAAAAGATTCTTGAGTAAATTTCCACCCTTTTTCCTTGCATCTTCTAAAGCAAGCTTACTAATATAACGAGTAGGTCTATTAATAATTTGGAGAAGCCTTTCGCTATCTTCTATATTGTATGCTAAATGTAAATAGGCAAGAATATCTTTTGTCATCCATTGATCATATAAAGTTACCATAGCATCCTTAATAATAAATGGAATCTGCACAGTACGTAAAGCTTCAATAAGTGGTCTTGCTTGTATATTGGTACGGTAGATAATAGCACACTCTTTTAAAGGTAATCCAGCTGCATTTAGCTTTAAAATTTCCTTTAGTACAAGACTTGCCTGTTCTTTTGCATCTTCACAGTAAGTAACAATAGGCTTATCTCCTTCTATATGAGCAGCATGCATGATTTTCTCATATCTATTTATATTATACCCTATTAAACTATTACTGTAACGTAAAATATTTGGCGTAGATCTATAGTTAACATCCAAGATAATCTTCTGAACAGGGTTAAAGTATTCTTCAAAAGAAAGTAAAAACTCAGGTTTAGCGCCTCGAAATTGATAAATACTTTGGTCATCATCACCGACAACAAATAGGTCAGTATGCCTGCTACTTAAAAGTTTAATGATTTCAAACTGTACACAGTTAATATCTTGAAATTCATCAATAAGAATATGTTTATATTTAGATTGATAGAAAGTAAGAATATGTGGATCATTTCTTAACAAATAATACGTGTGTACAAGCATATCATCAAAATCAAATAGACCATGACGTTCTTTATACTGCTCATAGCTATTGAATACTTTTAAGAATACTTCTTTAGAAATACCATCAGGATTATAGTATTTAGGTTGAATCAGTTGATTAGTCATAAGCGTTAGATGCCCTAAAAAGACTTCTATAAAATCTTCATAAGCATCTCCTGTGTCCATACCTTGATAAATTTTCTCAATAACTTGTCTTTTTTTATCTTCACTGATTAGACGTTCTAAAGCGTAACGATTAGGATCTGCCTTTCTAAGCATACGATAAAACACAGAGTGGAAAGTCCCAAAAGTAACCCCAGTTTGATGCGTGGCTTTTAAATAACGCCCTTTCATTTCTTCTGCGGCAGCCTTAGTAAAGGTAATAACAAGTATATGTTGAGGCTGGCACTGAAGATGACTAATCATATAACGTACACGTTCAGTAATAACAAAGGTTTTGCCAGAACCAGGACCAGCGATCACCATTGTAGCACCAAGGGGCATCTCTACAGCTTGTTTTTGATTAGAATTAAGTTGTTTTGTTTCCATATGATTACATCTTTCATTTATAAGTTTTTCTTTTTTCATTATACTCTTTTCTTTTATTTAAAATCAATTTGTATTATAATAAATATAGTTTTTGTACGCTAGTTAAAGAGAAAGAATTAATTTTTAAGTATGTTCCTACTATTAGTCACCTTTTCTATTCTCATATTATTGACTATAGAGAGGCATAAAATACCATATCTTAATAGCCAGCTTATCAAGCTGTTGGATTTAAAAATTTTTCTAATGTAGGCATCTAAATGCATTACTGAATAACGTACTTTCATGTAAAATCTTAAATATGAATAAACTTTTTATCATTTTATGAATGAATTGATTGAGTATGCGGTATGATTATAAGAAGAAAATGCATACAAATCATGTTAAACTGAATTAAGAGGGTGTAAAAATGAATATAGGTATATTTACAGATACGTATTTGCCACAAATTAACGGTGTTGTAAGTTCTATTGTAACACTAGAACAACAGCTTATTGCACAAGGTCATAACGTTTATATTTTTACGATTAGCCATCCACAGGCACATGATGATAAACCTTATGTCTATCGTATTCCTAGCTTACCTTTTGTCTTCTTAAAAGACCATCGCGTAGGTATTATTTATTCGACCAAACTTGTACGTCGTGTAAAAAAACTAAAACTAGATATTATTTTATCTCAAACGGAATTCTCTTTGGGCTTTTTAGCAAAACTTATTTCTAAACAAATCCATGTACCTATTGTACATACTTACCATACTATGTATGAAGAATATATGCATTATATTTCAAAGGGTGTTGAATTTTCTCCAGAACTTGCACGTAAATACAGTAAGATGTTTTGTAATAGTGTAGATGGTATTGTAGCACCTACAGAAAAAACGCGTGATTTACTTCTTAGCTATGGGGTGAAAAAGCCTATTGAAGTTATTCCAACAGGTATTAACTTTACACCATTTCATCCTAGTCGTTATACAAAAGAGGAAATTAGTAGCTTAAAAGCACAATTTAGTCTAGACCCTACTGCTCCTACCATCCTTTTTGTAGGTCGTGTTGCTAAAGAAAAAAGCATCGATGTTGTCCTTCACGCACTTCCTGAAGTTATTAAACAAGTACCTCATGCACAACTTTTCATTGTTGGTGATGGCCCGGAGATGACTCACTTAAAAGAGCTAACTCAAACATTGCATCTAGAGGAACATATTATTTTTGCAGGGCTTCAGCCTTGGCAAACTATTGGCAAGTTTTATCAGCTAGGAGATGTATTCGTAAGTGCTTCTGTTTCAGAAACACAAGGGCTGACTTTTGCAGAAGCTATGGCCGCTGGTCTACCGGTTGTAGCTAAACATGATGAAAGCATCGAGGGACTTGTTATTGATGATTATAACGGCAAGAAATTTACTACAACAGAAGAACTTTCTATAGCCCTCATTAAACTGCTTCAAGATGAAAGTTATAGAAAAACTCTATCTGTTCATGCTATGAGTTCAGTTGCCCCACTTTCTGATGAAATCTTTGGAAAAAATGCTTTGACCTATTATGAAAAAATTCTTGCACTTAATGAACAAGATAAGAAAAAAGATAAGAAGAAAGTTGATAAAGCTACCAAAAAAATAGAAACAAAAATCCGTAAAAAAAGACGTGTTCAATAGAACACGTCTTTTTCATTTAATACATATGCCCCTTCTCTAATGCTTCTTTAGCTTCCTCTGTCAAGTCATCCATTCTTTTACTAAGTCCATATGGACAAAGAGCTAGAAACATACAATCCATACATTTAGGTGCTCTGGCTGTACAAATGGCTCGTCCATGAGCAATAACTTGCGTATTATAACGAATCCAATGCTCTTTAGGAAGCTTCTTCATAAGATCCATTTCAATAGCTACAGGATCTGTACATAAAGTTATTCCCCATCTAATAGAGATACGCTTAACATGGGTATCGACCACCACACTTGGAATCTTAAAGATATTACCCCTCACAACATTAGCTGTCTTACGCCCCACTCCTGCAAGTTCAGTAAGTGCATCAAGGTCTTGTGGCACTTCACCACCATATTGTTCATAAATAGTCGTTGCACAAGTTTTAATATTTTTAGCCTTATTTTTATAAAACCCTGTACTTTTTACATCTTGCTCAAGTTCTTTTAAATTAGCCATAGCAAAGTCTTGGGCTGATTTATATTTAGCGAATAAATCCTTTGTTACAATATTGACTCTATCATCTGTACACTGTGCACTTAAAATAGTCGCAATAAGTAATTGCAGAGGATTTTCATGGTCTAAGTAACATTTTACATCTTTCTCATAATACTTATCTAATATATCAAGTATAGCTTGTATACGTTTTTTTTCTGTCATAGGCTACTCCTTATAGCTTAATAGGTCTAAAATGAGTTTTCTGTTCTGTATAATCAAAGAGTACTGGACTAGGCTCCTCTAATTTAGCATTATTTTTATATACATTATAGCTGAACCATTCCATGTGCATACGTCTTAAACGTTGTCTTGAAGTCCAGTTTGCACTCACCCCAAGGTGTTCAATCATATATTCATCATCTCGAATAATAGCGTTAGCTTGTTCTCTATAGGGTGCTTGATCAAGGGTCATAAGTTCTTCAGGTACTTCTTTTACCATTTCATGCAGGTACCAATCAAAACGAATCAGCTCTTTAAGAAGATCTAGATTAACACCTTCTATATCTTTTGCAAATGGTACCAGTAAGGTATAATACGCTGCTTTCTTATGTGGAATCTTATCATAATCATTAGCTTCCCAATAATGTGCTAATGCTTCGTAAAAATCAAATGGTGAATTAAATAAAGTATAGAGATATTCTAAAGTATGTTTGAAACGCTCACTATTATAATATCTTTCCACCATTTCCTCTATTCCATGCAATATAAGTAATTCTTTAAAACTTAGTTCATTTGTATAAAGTACTTCATATGGCGCTTTAGGGCTGTAGACAATACCATATTTTTCTGCATTTTTTCTTAGTCCTGAACCTTTAAGAAGTTTTAAGAAACCAAGTTGGAATTGTTCGGGTCTAAGTGAAATAACATCATTAAATGAATGTCTAAATGAAGCATAATCTTCATAAGGAAGACCTGCAATAAGGTCAAGATGCTGATGAATATTGCCAAGAGCCTTGATTTTAAGAGCAATTTCTTTAATATCTTCAAATGGCATTTTACGGTCAATAACCGTTAAAACATCCATATTAGTAGACTGTACACCAATTTCAAACTGGATAAGACCAGGTCTTGCATCTTTTAATACTTCTAAACATGCATCATCTAATAATTCAGCTGCTATTTCAAAATGGAAGTTGGTATAACCATTGTCATGTTCAATAACATACTGCCAGATTGCGCGTGCAAAGGCCTTACGTGTATTAAATGTACGGTCTACAAACTTAATTTGCTTAACTCTTTGATCAAGGAAATACTGAAGTTCGTTTAACACACGTTCAAGAGGCATAAAACGTACCCCTTTTTCTATAGAGGATAGGCAGTACTGGCAGTTAAATGGACATCCTCTAGATGCCTCATAATAAATAATTTTATGTTCAAGTCCTGAAAGATCATCATAAACAAAAGGTAAATTAGCAAGGTCCATAAGAGCCCTTGCTTGATTACGCACTACTTCTCCCTTTTCGTTACGATACACAATACCTTTAATCTCTTCCAGTACTATATCTCCATCAATAAGATGCTTAAGGTACTCATACCAAGTTTCTTCACCTTCATTTTCAATGACTAAGTCAATAGGCAATCTTTCAAATAAAGCTTCACTATTATAAGAAACTTCAGGACCACCTAGTACAATTTTTGTATTTGGTAAGACTTTTGTTAAAATAGGTAGTAGTTCTTCAATTAAATCCATATTCCAAATATAGCAAGATAATCCTAATACATCTGGTTGTTTATTGTAGAGCTGTTTAATAATTTCATGCATTTCATGATTGATAGTAAGTTCTAATACCTCTAAATGTTCTTTATAGTCACTGCAGTAACCTTCAATTAATCTTAATGCTAATGATGAATGAATATATTTAGCATTAAATGATACAAGTAGTATTTTCACAATGTATAATTCCCTTCCTTTGTAACGTTAACTTTATTATAGCACGTTTTAAAGCTTGCAAAAAGCGACTCAAATTTGTTATACTATTTTATACAATTTATTAAAAAAGAGAGCTGAGGATAGAATGGAAGAGAAAAAACATGTTTCATTTGATGTTGTAAAGGAAACACTTCCTAAGAAAAAGAAAGTACATTACGAATGGGAAAAGCCTCAAAATCATGTTTTTGAACCCTGGCACTTTAGTACTGTTTCTTTAACTTTAGATATACTTATTTTGATGATGTACTTATTTGTAGATCAGTGGATAGCCCTTCAAATTCCACTTGGTTATACAGGGCTTTTATTAAGTGTTATAAGTATTATAATGAGCTATCTTCTTCTTAAAAGAAAAAAATGGTCTATAAGTATTATACGTTATACACAGATTATAAATCGTCTAGCTATTGGCATTACAGCTATTATGATCTTGCTTACAGTATTCATTTCTGCTTAAAACAAAAAAGCACTGCTTTAGCAGTGCTTTTTTGTTTAGATTTAATTAATAGTTAGGTGTAGCAATTGGTGTTGTATTAGTATTTGAACCATAACCTGTAGTACCATTGTTATATGTTCCCATACCGTAACCATTGTTATAACCTGTGCCATAGCCATTACCATTACCTGTGCCATAGCCATCATAGTAACCATTATAACCATAACCGTTACCATAGCCATAACCATCATAACCAGTTGTAGAATCGTAACCTGCTGCACAACCTACAAATGATAAAATTCCTACTACTGCTAACATTAACATCAATGCTTTTTTCATATTGCATTACTCCTTTGCTGTTTAAATGTTATGAGTTTAGTATAAGCAAAGTGCAATATTTTATACTCCCTGTTCAAACAAGTTATTTTTTTAATTTTTCATGAATAGCATGAGCTGCTTTTTTACCGGCTCCCATAGCAAGAATAACTGTTGCAGCACCCGTTACAACATCTCCACCTGCATAAACATTCTCTTTACTTGTCTCCATTGTTTCTTCATTAACGATAATGCCACCCCATTTTTGTACATCAAGTCCAGGTGTTGTACTACGAATAAGTGGATTTGGACTTTGTCCAATGGCAATAATAACTGTATCCATATCAAGAAGGTGTTCACTACCTTCTTGTACAACAGGTCTTCTTCTTCCAGATGCATCTGGCTCACCAAGTTCCATATTGACACATTCAATATGACTTACCCTACCTTCTTTGCCATGGATCTTAACTGGATTACAAAGTAGCTTAAAAATAATTCCTTCTTCTTTAGCATGATGAATTTCCTCACGTCTTGCAGGAAGCTCTTCTTCTCCACGTCTATAAATAATATAAACCTCATCAGCACCTAAACGTTTAGCTGTACGTGCGGCATCCATAGCTACGTTTCCACCACCTACTACTGCCACTTTACTACCTACAAAAATAGGTGTTGGATGATTTGGAAAATCATAGGCTTTCATTAAATTAGAACGTGTTAAAAACTCATTGGCAGAATAAACACCATTTAAGTTTTCACCTTCTATATGCATAAAGTTTGGAAGTCCTGCGCCACTCCCTACGAATATAGCACTATATCCTTCCTCTATTAGTTCATCAATAGTAATGCTTTTTCCAATAATAACATTTTTTTCAATTCGTACGCCTAAGTCTACAATTTTTTGGACTTCTTTTGCCACAAGTTCTTTAGGTAATCTAAACTCTGGAATACCATAAACAAGTACACCACCAACTTCATGCAATGCTTCAAATAAAGTAACTTCATAGCCCATCTTTGCAAGTTCACCTGCACAAGTTAATCCTGCTGGTCCTGCTCCTACAACAGCTACTTTAATCCCATTAGACCCTGCTTTTTCTATTGTTATATCTGTATGGTTCATAACATAATCTGCTACAAAACGCTCAAGTCGTCCAATAGCAACAGATTCTCCTTTTTTGCCACGAATACATTTACCCTCACATTGATTTTCCTGTGGACACACACGTCCACATATAGCAGGAAGCGCATTTTCAGAAGTAATGACTTCATAAGCTTTTTCAAAATCTCCCTTCGCCACTTCTTCTATAAACTCAGGAATAGGCACATTAACAGGGCATCCAGCAACACAGAAGCGTTGTTTACAATGTAAGCATCTTGTTGCCTCTTCTATCGCCATATCTTCCGTATAGCCTCGAGCCACTTCTTCAAAATTTTTATTACGAATATCTGGTGCCTGTTCAGGCATTTTTACTTTATCTAATCGCATATTAGGCATTTGTTCCACCCCCAAGTTTAAGGTTGCAAATATGTTGTTCTTGTTTCTTATACATAGATTGTCTTCTCATGGCCTCATCAAAATCTACTTCAAATCCATCAAAGTCAGGTCCATCTACACAAGCAAATTTTGTTTGTCCACCTACAGTGACACGGCATCCCCCACACATACCTGTTCCATCGATCATAATAGGATTCATAGATACCATAGTTGGTATATTTAAAGGTTTCGTCACACTTACAACAGCCTTCATCATTGGAAGTGGACCAATTGCAATGACTTCATCATACTGACGTCCTTTAGCAAGTAATTCGTTGAGGACAGTTGTTACAAATCCTTTTGTTCCAAGTGAACCATCGTCTGTAGCAAAGAATAATTCGTTACTTACTGCTTTAAACTCATCTTGTAAAATAACATAATCTTTATCTCGTCCACCTAGAATAACATCACAACTTACCCCTTGAGCTTGTAACTCTTTAATCTGAGGATAAAGTGGTGCTGCACCTACACCTCCACCTATGCCAAGTACGCGACGTTTTGAATTATGTAATACAGATGCCACACCTAATGGCCCTGCAAAATGTGCAAGGGTGTCACCAACTTCTTTTTGAGCTAATTTCTGAGTAGAATAACCTACAATCTGATAGATAATAGATACAGTTTCTTTTTCTCTATCATAATCCTGAATAGTTAACGGAATACGTTCATCCCCTTCTTCTACACATAAAATGATAAATTGTCCTGGCATGCACTTACGTGCTACAAACGGTGCATGAATGACCATTTTTTCTACTAAATGATTAAGTTTTTGTTTTGCTACTATTTTATACACGATAGCCTCCTATACAACCTGTAGTATTCTTATATCGACTTTAACATTTAAATCTATATACTTTCTCCCTTACTTCTATATGTTCGCATAAAACATTATATTATAATAAATTTATAATGCATAGATAAAATTCTAAAAAAAATAAAAACTCCCTTATAGGGAGTTTTTATTAATAAGCAACGCCTTGCATATACATAGCATCTGCTACTTTTAAGAAACCTGCTATATTGGCACCTAATACATAATTATCTACATCCCCATATTCTGTAGCCGCTCTACGTGCACTTGCATGAATGTCTTTCATAATATCCTGAAGTTTTGCATCTACTTCTTCAAATGACCAGTTATAACGCATGCTGTTTTGAGACATTTCTAGCCCAGAAGTTGCAACCCCACCTGCATTGGCTGCTTTACCTGGTCCAAAGAGTATTTTATGTGATAAGAATAAATCAACTGCTTCAGGTGTACATGGCATATTGGCCCCTTCTGCAACAGCTTTAATACCATTTTCAATAAGCATCTTAGCATCTTCCCCATGTAATTCATTTTGTGTTGCACAAGGCAATGCAATATCACAAGGAATTTGCCAAATACCTCTGCAACCTTCTGTATAAGTTGCGGCTGTTCTAACTTTTACATATTCATAAATACGTTTTCTATCTACTTCTTTAATTTGTTTCATTAAATCAATATCGATACCTTCTGGATCATGAATATAACCATTTGAATCACTCATAGCTACAACTTTAGCCCCCAGTGCCATAGCTTTTTCAGCAGCATAAATAGCTACATTTCCAGAACCTGAAATAACAACCGTTTTATTTTCAAAGGAGTCATTTCTTGTTTTAAGCATTTCAGCTGTAAAGTAACAACAACCATAGCCTGTTGCTTCTTTTCTTACAAGAGAACCACCATAAGTTAGGCCTTTTCCTGTTAATACTCCTGTAAACTCATTCCTTAAACGTTTGTACTGACCATACATATACCCGATTTCACGTGCACCTACACCAATATCTCCAGCTGGTACATCTGTATCTTGTCCAATATGTTTAGTGAGTTCTGTCATAAAGCTTTGACAAAAACGCATAATCTCATTATCCGATTTACCTTTAGGATCAAAGTCACTACCACCTTTACCACCACCCATAGGTAAACCTGTTAAGGAGTTCTTAAAAATCTGTTCAAATCCTAAAAATTTAATAACCCCTAAATTAACTGAAGGATGGAAACGTAGACCCCCTTTATAAGGTCCAATAGCACTATTAAATTGTACTCTAAAACCTCTATTGACTTGAACTTTTCCTGTATCATCTACCCATGAAACTCTAAATATAATAATTCTTTCTGGCTCTACAATACGTTCAAAAATACCTGCATCTACAAATTTAGGATTTTTTTGTGCTACAGGTTCCATACATAATAAAACCTCTTTCACTGCTTGATGAAATTCAGGTTCTGCTGGATGATTTGCTACTACACGTTGCATAAGATTTTCCATATATTCGGTACAAAATGCCATAATACGCCTCCTTATAATATGTAGATTTAAACTTCAAATATCTTATAATTTTATACTAGTATATTAACATATTATTGAAAAATTGCAAGAGTGATTGAATTGTTTTTCACATCTTTGTGGATTCATAAATATAAATACGGTAATTTTTTATACTATATCATTAAATATGAATTAAAGATTAAAAAAACTTTCATTTTATCATAAAAAGAAGCTTGGCTATAAGCTTCTTTTTAAATGTCTATTACGGATGAATCACGACCATCGTATCAAGTGGTAAATTATTATAAAGCCAAAGTGCATCTTCCTCTCTCATAACAACATTACCTTTTGTTTGTCCTTCTCCTAGTCTATTAAGTACATTCATCTTAATCTCCCAATGCTCATTTCGACTCATCCCATGTATCCGAAGCCCTTCTGAAAGTGTAAGCCAGTAGTTGGCACCTTCTTTTTCTGTTTCAGAAAAATATTTATCTCCTTTATCTTTAATATAAAATGTCCCCTTAGCTGTAGGACTCTTAGGAGCACCACCTGAACATTGTATACGTTTTATCTCTTGCGTACCTTGATAAACAATCATTTCTTGATTTTTACCTAATACGATCTCAGCCCAATAACGGTCTTCCTTTAAAGGAAGTGTTGTAAAGTTAAGAGGTATTTTATCACTTAACTCTCCTGAAGCAGCTTGAATTTGCACATAAGCTTCATAACTTCTTCCTGCTCCTAGTACATAATTAGGGTAAAATTCAGCATAATAATCGTTTTTGAGTTCACCTTTAAGAAGCTCACCATCAAGCTCTATATAGGCAGCTTCCATAGGTGTTTTACTTCTTACAATAATTCTAGGATATAAACCTACCCATTTGCTACCACTCTTAGGCACTACCTCATCTATTATTGGTTTAATATCTGTTTTCAAGACTACATTTTGATTTTCACCTAACATTACTCCAGATTGTGAAGGCATGCCTTTTTTAAAGGTTAATATGTATTTATGATCATTTTCAAGTGGTTGTTTAGGCGTAAAGGTAAAGGACGTATAATCTATAATTTCTTTTCCATTTTGTATTATTTTTAAAGGCTCTATGATAAAGTCTGCATCAGATGCTAAATATTTATGGACAACTTCCTTTTTCATAGGTGTATTAAATTTTACAATAAAAGATTGAGTAGTTGAGATTAAAATTTCATCAATAGGTTCTACAATATGTATAGGGGTTTTAAACTGAATAGGGATAGTCGCTTCTTTATAAATCTTTTCATATATAGTTGGTGCTTTATCAATAATAAGTTGGACTTTTTGCCCTTTAATCTGCCCCTTCTCTTCTACAATAATTTCACATACGTGATCATTGACCCAATTAACCTGGCAAGCAAAATTTTCTGCATAGCCTAGTTGATTTTGTATTTTTATATGCTTATTAAAAGAACCTTTATCCATTGGTAGTAAAAAATTAATGGTAACAGAGGCCTTGTCCTCACCTACCTCACTCCAATGAAAATTTAAATCTTTTACAATAAAAATAGAAAGGGTTAAAAGCACTACAGTAAGTGCCACCGCAAAAACTATTTTATTAGGTTTCATCCTCTCACCTCACATTGATTTCTATAGCAATATATATGTAAGAAATGGGACAATCATACCTAATTTAGTATAAAAAAGCACACAAAAAAAGCACCTTTATTAGGTGCTTAACAAGTGCCCAGAGCCGGAATCGAACCAGCGACACGAGGATTTTCAGTCCTCTGC
>JAGAVZ010000136.1 GCA_017941635.1 Cellulosilyticum sp. | reverse complement strand
TTTAAATTTTGGATTTCTTGGACAGAATAATAATTGAGCTCTAACATGTGATGTCCCCCTGTTTTATATTTGGTGTAAAGGTAAGATATCACATGATTAGGGCTTATTCTACTTGTAAATTTAACTAGCACAACTCGTTAATCTAGTTTCTGTACACTAGAATACCTTGATATATTAAGCAGTAAGCCTAATGTTGATAAAAGTACAACTAGCGCTGTACCACCATAACTTACAAGAGGTAATTGCATTCCAGTTGTAGGGATTGTATTGGTATTTACGGCAATATTAATAATCGCCTGAATGCCTATCATACTACTAATGCCTATCGCAATAAATGCTCCTGAATAATCGGGTGCCCGCATGGCCACAGCCATCCCCCGCATAACTATAATACCATATGCTAACATCAATACTAGAGCTCCTACTAATCCAAGTTCTTCACAGATTACGGCAAAAATAATGTCATTATACGGTTCTGGAAGAAAGCCTAATTTCTGAACGCCTTTTGATAATCCTCTCCCAAATAGTCCACCTGAACCTACAGCATAAAGGGCTTGTATGGATTGATATCCATCTTCTTGTGGATCACTAAATGGATCCGTCCATGCTCTAATACGATCAATACGATAAGCTGGTAAAAGTTCTTTAATAATTGGAATAGTTGTATCTTCACCCTTAGGCGTATTGATTGCAAGTTGACGCACTGCAAATACTAATCCTAATCCTGCAAATAAAAAGGCAAAATAATACCATATTCTAGGACTCGCAGAAAAAATAATCATTGCCCCGATGCCTAAAATAACAATTCCAGAACTTAAATTACTTCCCAGTATTGTAACAATAAGAAATGGTACACCCACAATACACCATGCAACTAATCTTGTTTTTAATTTATTCATCGTACTTCTATTACGAATGATATAGGATGTCACCATGAGAACCACTGCTAGTTTTACAAGCTCTGAAGGCTGAATTTGAATCGGTCCTATACCAATCCATCTTTTTGCACCGTTAGCTTCGATTCCTATAAATTTAACACTAACAGCTAATAAAAGACTTATAATATAAAATCCTGTTACTAATCTTCGATTGGTACAAATATGATAGTCAAACTTAAAAGTTACCCAGAGCATGACTGCAATCCCTAAAAGTCCTAATACAAGTTGTTTACTGGCAAAATAATGTGATGCACGTCCACCATTTCTAGCATAATCATAACTTGCACTATAAACCATCACAACACCAAAGGCCACAATCAAAACAATAAGGCCCAATAGTACAAAATCTGGCGCTCCTTTTTTGCTCTTTTTTTTCTTATTTGTAAGGTTTGCTTTTGTTGCAGTTTGCATCTTTTCACCCTTCCAAATGTTTTACTAATTCTTTAAAAATTTGACCACGTTGTTCATAGCTTTCAAACATATCCCAACTTGCACAAGCTGGTGAAAGCAGTACACATTCTCCAGGCTTACTTTCATTGTAAGCTGCTAATGTGGCTTCTTCTAAGGTTTCAAAAGTTTCATAAGCATCAAAGCCTACTGCTTTACATTCATCCACTATTTGTTTCTTGGTTTCTCCAATGATATAAACCTTAGCGACACGCCCTTTAAATAGCTTTACCCAATCTGTAAAACTGATTTTTTTATCCATCCCCCCAGCTAATAATCGAATAGGTTTATTTAAACTACTTAAACCTACTAACCCAGCAATGGCTGCATCGGTATTTGTAGCTTTTGAATCATTGAAGAAATCTACACCTTTTTTATTTGTGACATATTCTGTTCGGTGTTCCACCCCTTTAAACTGAACAAGTACTTCTCTAATTAACTCTCTAGGTACACCGAAAGCAATCCCAATTGCAATAGCTGCTAAGGCATTCTCTACATTATGGGTTCCTTTAATAAATAATTCATCCGTAGTACAAACTTTATGTGCTTCGCCTGAAATATTTTCATATAACACACCATCTTGTAAGTAAGCTCCACGTACTGGCGCTGTGGTGGATGAAAACTCTATTAATTGACCTTTTACATAAGATTTAGCTTCTTCATAATAGGTATCCTTACTATTTAATACTGTAAAATCCTCTGGTCTTTGATTTGCAAAAATTTGATATTTTGCTCTTGCATAATTTTCCATTGTGCCATGTCTATTGAGGTGATCTGGCGTAATATTAAGTAGTGCACTTACTCTTGGATGGAATGTATTGGCTGTTTCTAATTGGAAACTACTTACTTCCGCAACTACAACCCCATCTTCAGGAATATTACCCACTGCTTCACTAAAGGCATTTCCAATATTTCCAACAACGTAAGTTTGAGGATTAAAATGACGCATCATTTCTCCTACTAATGTTGTTGTTGTTGTTTTTCCA
>JAGAVZ010000011.1 GCA_017941635.1 Cellulosilyticum sp. | reverse complement strand
TCTTCTATATCTCCTAAATCAAAACTCAATCTTTGTACACCATTTTCTGTTTCAGCCTGGATAATACTAGGTGTTATAGGAGATACCTCAACTAAATTACTCTTAGTAGCAGATCCTTCTACATAACTTAAATACTTAGGTAGGTCATCTATAATCGTAGCTCCTTCAATCCTCCTATTATTTGCATTAACTGTAATAGTCCATTCAACTTGTACCTGTGTCCCATCTACAGCTGGATGAAGTTGTTTAGGAGCTGTAATACTAATCCAGTTGGCTAATATATCTGCTGCAGTAGAAACCTTTTCACTAATAGGCATTTCTTCATCTTCTATATAAAGATATGTCGTCATATTAAATGGACTTTGCTCACTATTTAATATCTCTTGGTCAACAGCTGTTTCATAGGTAATCACTAAAGGGTCATCTTCTGGCTCTACTACCGGTAGTAAAATTTTTAATTCCCCTGTTTCCTTAGTATATTCATATCCTTGATAGTCACTTTCATCTGCTACTGTTAGCGTACTTGGAATAAAACGAATGTCAGTAGCTATATCTTTCTCACTTTCTATTTCACTCATAATAAAACTACCAGAAAGTATACTTGATGTTCTTGTAACAGTTACACAGCATCTTATATTACCATTTTCTAGCACTTGACTACTCTGAGTTAAAATAGCTTTATGGGCTGTATCTGATATCCTTCGCTGATACACTGGAAAATTCAGTTCAATAGTAGTTAATTTTTTGTCCCCTACATTAAAATCCAGCTGCTGTATTCCACCACCATTCTTTTGGATAACACTTTGATTAAAGTGTCCTCTTATTTCAAAAAAGCTCTTTACATAAGAATCTGTTATACAATTCAAACTCGCTTTATCAAGTACAACTTAAACTTTTTGAGAATTTCCAGAAATATAACATGTACCTAGTGAAATCTCTATATCCTTATCACTATATGTTAACTCAACCTCTTCTGATGATAAGCTAATTTGAGATGGTACATCAAATGTAAAATATAGAGCTGCGCTTGTTGTTGAATTATATGTAGATTGAATGGAAACAAGATCAAGTTGAAAATCACATCTTATAGTTAGCTCCCCATCGTAATCAATCTCTGTTAAGTCTTCATTTATTTCAGTTTTATTAGAATCCCATAGACTTATTTTAGTAATAATATTCTCTGCTTCTAGCTGTATACTAGGTATCTCTATTGCTAACACTTCAGTCATTTCTAATGGAACCATTAATTGAAATATCAAGACAACAATCAATAAAGTGATTATACGACTCCTTATCATAACTTGTTTCTCATATTTTTTGTTAATTTTATAATTTTAGAATTGCACAAACAATATATCACAGTAAATATTACTGTGTAAAGAATTCTTTATTTCTAAAACAGTAAATAAAAAACAAAAATACACCCCAATGTTAGAATGATATCATCTAACATCTAGGGTGCATTGTACACTATAGATTATTCAGTTATATCTATTATTTTTTAGCTGCTCTTCTTCTTTCACCTTCATCAAGGATTTTTTTACGAAGTCTGATAGCATCTGGTGTTACTTCTACTAATTCATCATCTTCAATGAATTCTAAAGCTTCTTCAAGTGTGAAGATTCTTGGTGGTGATAAACGGATTGCATCGTCAGCACCTGATGAACGAGTATTTGTTAGTTTTTTATTTTTACATGGGTTAACTGTCATATCTTCTTTACGGTTGTTTTGACCAATAATCATACCTGGGTATACATCAATACCTGGTTTTACGAATAATGTTCCACGGTCTTCAAGTGAATTCAGTGCATACCCCATTGTTGTACCTGATTCTTGAGCAATAAGGGCACCATTTCCTCTTCTTGGAAGCTCACCTACATACTCTGTGTAACCTTCGATTCTTCTTACCATTGTTGCTTCACCTCTTGTATCAGTGATTAACTCACTTCTGAATCCAAGAAGAGCACGTGTTGTACAATGGTATTCGATACGGATGTGACCATTTTCTGGTTCCATACTTTGCATCATACCTTTACGAAGGTTTAATTTGTTGATGACTGTACCAGAATATTCTTCTGGACATGAAATGATAACACATTCAACTGGCTCTTGAAGTTTACCATTTTCATCACGGTGCATAATAACCTCTGGTTTAGATACACCAAGTTCGTAACCTTCACGTCTCATGTTTTCAATAAGAACTGATAAGTGAAGCTCACCACGACCAGATACTCTGTATCCGTCTGTTGTATCCATTGGTTCAACGCGTAAACCAACGTTGATTTCTGTTTCTTTTTCAAGACGGTCTTTGATATGTCTTGTTGTAACAAATTTACCACTTTGACCAGCAAATGGAGAGTTGTTTACAAGGAAGTTCATAGAAAGTGTTGGTTCTTCAATTGTAATCGGTGTCATTGGATCAACTTTACCTACTTCACCTACTGTTTCCCCGATAGAGATATCTGGTACACCAGCGATTACAACGATATCACCACTTGTTGCCTCTGGAACAGCAACTTGTTTAAGACCTTCGTATACCATGACTTTGCTAATTTTAGCATTTCTCGATTTACCTTCGTTGTCTACAATTTCAACTGTTTGTCCTTCTTTAACTTTACCTTTGTAAATACGTCCGATACCAAGACGACCTACGAAGTTGTCATATGATAATGCACTGATTTGTAATTGAAGTGGTGCTTCATCATCTTTTGGATATTCCCCAACTTGTTTAACGATTGTTTCAAGAAGTGGTATGATATCTTTACCTTCATCTTCAAGTTCATATTGCATGATTCCTTGTTTACCAATTCCGTAAAGGATTGGGAAGTCAAGTTGCTCATCGTTAGCTTGAAGGTCAACGAATAAGTCAAATGTCATATCCACTACTTCTTCAGCTCTGTGGTTTGGTTTATCAATTTTGTTGATTACTAAGATTGGTTTTAAACCAAGCTCTAATGATTTTTGAAGAACGAAACGTGTTTGTGGCATTGGTCCTTCAATTGAGTCTACTAAAAGAATTACTGTATCTACTGTACGGATAACACGTTCTACCTCTGATGAGAAGTCACTATGTCCTGGTGTATCTACGATGTTAATTTTGTAATCTCCGTATTTGATAGAACAGTTTTTAGAGTAAATAGTAATCCCTCTTTCTCTTTCAAGGTCATTACTATCCATAATACAATCTACATGTTCTTCGTTTGCTCTAAAGACACCACTTTGATTTAAGAAAGCATCTACAAGTGTAGATTTACCAGCATCAACGTGGGCAATAACAGCAATATTTATAATTTTCATATCGCTCATGATTCGATCTCTCTTTCCGTAATTTATCACAATTAGGTATTTTATCACATTTATGTCAGTTACTCAACCTATATTCTTCTGAAATGTTTAATCTAACAAGGATTCCTGACAATTCACATCATATTTAGTCTAAATTTATAAAGCCATCTAGGCATATTTTTCTTTAATTATTGGTATTTTACCCTTCTTTTATTCCCCATACACTTCTTATTTATATTTTTTACTTTTCATATACTTCTATTTTTCATGTAATAATCTGATTATCTATTCTATATGTCTTATACTGCTTATTATTTATACTTTTTTATTTATATTTTCTCAATATTTTATTTTTGTGTTAAAATAAAGTATCTTATAGTAACAGGAGGCTTCTATGGAACTCGAAATTCTATACATATGTGAAAAAGCATATCCCAATGTAACAGCAAGCTTTACACAATCTACCTTGCATACACACTACCATCCTGAGATTTCCATTATTTTATCTGGTAATGCCCAATATCTTATTAATAACCGTACCTATACACTTAAGGCGGGTGAATTAGTTATTCTTTCTCCTGGTACATCTCATAGTGTTGTCATCCCAAAGCAAAATAGTTATCATGATCTTCATTTAGGTATTAATCACCTTGTAGGACATATGGATGATGTGAGCACTCATTTTTCAGATGGCTTTTTCATTTTAGATTTAGGCGATTTGCGAAAAAACATATTTGACATTTGCAAATCACTGATTGACGAGTCCAACAAGCGTCAATCTGATTATATGATGATGCTAGAAACCCTCACACTTCAGCTACTGATTCACTTAGCAAGGCTTATTGATTATAGTAAGGTACACGAAACACAATCTATTTCTAATATGGTCTATCCTGATAAACAAGTCATTGTTGAATGGATTAAAGATTATATTCAACAAAACTATATGAAGGAAATCTCACTCGAAATGTTTTCTAAAGATATGTACTTAAGCCAGGTTTATATTTCGAAGATTTTTAAGGAAGTTACAGGACATTCACCAATTCACTTTTTAATTCAGACGCGCCTTTCTATCGCAAAAAAACTACTAGAAACAGAATCTCTTCCTATTAAAGAAGTATCCAGTCTAGTAGGCTATGAAGATGCTTATCATTTTAGTAAACTCTTTAAAAAGTATTATGGCTACTCACCCTCTGATATCAAAAAAATGTCACGCATAAATAAAGCAGGCTATTCCCATTAGCCTGCTTTATCATTTGATTTAATTAAATCCCTATTGTGGATTTGGTGCATCTACTGGACAAACAGATTGGCATGTCCCACAATCGATACATTGATCAGCATCGATTACGTGTTTGCTATCTCCTTCTGAAATACATCCGATTGGACAGTCAGCAGCACAAGCTCCGCAGTTGATACAATCATCATTAATCATATATGCCATATTACTTTCCCTCCATCAATTATACATATAATTTATACTCCTTTATCATACTCTTAATATGT
>JAGAVZ010000135.1 GCA_017941635.1 Cellulosilyticum sp. | reverse complement strand
CAAATAAGTTAGGGTACCTAGTACGAAAGAGTTTTACAAAAAAGATTTGCTGTACTAGAGAGGAATATTCTAGATGTTTCATCTTTAGTACAAGTAAAGCTTTTAAGTAGATGTTTACTTTAAGGAAAAGAGGATTAGTCCCTTTTCCGTCTTACTTAAGCTAGAGAATGACTATAATCATACACAGAAAGTGAAGAAAATCATGAACACAGTTTTAGAACAAATTCAAAAAATTGGTATCGTACCAGTAGTAGTACTTGATGACACAAAAGATGCTGAGCCTTTAGCAAAAGCTCTTTGTGCAGGTGGTCTTCCATGTGCAGAAGTAACATTCCGTACAGAAGCAGCTGAAGAATGTATCCGTATCATGGCTGAAAAATTCCCAGAAATGTTAGTAGGAGCTGGTACAGTTCTTACAACAGAGCAAGTTGACCGTGCAGTAAATGCAGGTGCTAAATTCATCGTAAGCCCAGGAACTAACCCAGAAGTAGTTAGATACTGTGTAGAAAAAGGAATCCCTGTAACACCAGGTACAGCTAACCCAAGTGACGTAGAAGTTGCTATCGGATGTGGATTAAACGTAGTTAAATTCTTCCCAGCTGAACCATTAGGTGGATTAAAATTAATCAAAGCTATGGCTGCTCCATACGTTAACGTTAAATTCATGCCAACAGGTGGAATCAACGAAAACAACGTAAGAGAATACCTTGCTTACGACCGTATCTTAGCATGTGGTGGTAGCTGGATGGTTAAAGATAGCTTAGTTAAAGCTGGAGACTTCGCTAAAATCGAAGAACTTACAAGAGAAGCTGCTGCTATCGTTAAAGAAATCAGAGGCTAATTGGTAGCAAACAATTCATTATTGATAACACAATCATTTGTTATAAAGATAAATGATAACCTAAATAGTGATTTATAGACCGGAAACATTCAATTAAATAGAGGAGAGTATTTAAGATAGGTTAAGCATTGCATATGTAGTGTAAAGACTAGATTCATACTTTTCTCTAACTTAATTGAGTAAATAAATTACTGAAACAACTTTAGATTAAAACTATTACGCAAACTTAAATGAGTCAAAAACTATTACACAAATTATACACATAATGAAAAGCTCCACATACATTAAAGAATACATTTTTTATCAATGGATAAACAGCAATGTTATATTACACACACAACATTTAGAGTTAAAAACTATTACACACTTTGGCATTGCTAGTATGCCTTGATAAAAAATATATTTGAAAAGTGGAGATATTTCATTACCCACAAATGTTAAAAAATTAACTTACAAATTGTTACATTTTAAATATTGCCAAGTGCAAGATTTATTGGATATGTGTAGGTGGCATATCTTTAAAACAGGAATTTGTAAGTCAACAAGATAAAATAGGTGCATATTAATAGACATCTATGACAGAAGATATATTTTAGTGATGTCGCTTATGAATGTTATAAATGAGACTCATAAATGACAGCTTAAAATTTAGGAGGATATACAGATGAAACAATTCATGGATAAAGATTTCCTACTTACAACTGAAACTGCTAAAAAACTTTATCATGATTATGCAGAAGTAATGCCAGTTATCGATTACCACTGCCATATCAATCCACAAGAAATCTATGAAGATAGAAAATTTGAGAACATTACTCAAATTTGGCTTGGTGGAGACCACTACAAATGGCGTCAAATGCGTTCTAATGGTGTAGAAGAAAAATACATCACTGGTGATGCATCTGATAGAGAAAAGTTCCAAAAATGGGCTGAAACATTAGAAATGGCTATTGGTAACCCATTATACCACTGGAGTCACTTAGAATTACAAAGATACTTCGGGTACAATGGTTATTTAAATGGTGAAACTGCAGAAGAAGTATGGAACATTTGTAATGCTAAATTACAACAAGATGATATGACAGCTCGCGGGATCGTTCTTAATTCAAACGTAAAATTAATCTGTACAACAGATGATCCTGTAGATTCACTTGAATGGCACATCAAAATCAAAGAAGATAACTTTGAATGCCAAGTTCTTCCTACATGGAGACCAGATAAAGCAATGAATCTTGAGAAAGTAGACTACCTTGATTACTTAGCTAAATTAGCTAAAGTAAGTGGTATCGAAATCACAAGCTTTGCAACTTTAATGGATGCACTTCGCAAACGTCTTGATTTCTTCAACGAAGTTGGATGCTGTATTTCTGATCATGGTTTAGAATACGTAATGTATGCACCAGCTACAGAAGAAGAAGTAGAAGCTATCTTTGCAAAAAGAATTGCTGGTGAAACAGTAACTCGCGAAGAAGAATTAAAATTCAAAACAGCTGTAATGGTTGCTTTAGGTAGAGAATACGCTAAAAAAGATTGGGCAATGCAACTTCACTACGGAGTTCAACGTGACCTTAACAAAAAAGTATTCCGCGCTCTTGGTGCAGATGCTGGTATTGATGCAATCAACAACTACACATCTGCTATCGAAATGGGACAATATCTTAATGCACTTGCAGAAACAGATGAGCTTCCAAAAACAATTCTTTACTCATTAAATCCAGTAGATGATGCTACTATCGGAACAATCATTGGATGTTTCCAAGATAGTTCAACAGTTGGTAAAATCCAACAAGGTAGTGCATGGTGGTTTAATGATAACAAACAAGGTATGATTAACCAAATGGTTTCTCTTGCCAACCTTGGACTTCTTGGTAACTTCATTGGTATGCTTACAGACTCAAGAAGCTTCTTATCATACACAAGACACGAATATTTCAGACGTATTATGTGTGAATTAATCGGTGGTTGGGTAGAAAATGGAGAATATCCAAATGACCCTAAAGCATTAGAAAAAATCGTTAAAGGTATTTCTTACAACAACACAGTAAGATACTTTGGATTTGATATTAAATAGGATTTTAAAAAAATCTTTAATATATATTTAAATAAAGCAGAGAACTTTAATTAACTTAAAATTTAAAGTCAGCAGATTATCTTATGCGACACTTTGGAGTTATCTTTCATAGGAGGGGATACCCTCTTATGAAGTTAACATATATATGCTTATAGAACTTAAATATTCACTTAGTTATTTTGTATAGAATCATTCTAAAAGTATAATATTAGTAGTATAGAACAAGCTTTATGACTTTAAGATGTTTATATAATAATCATTTATCATTTTAAGCATTGTTTGATTTTAGAAAGTTATAGTTTTACGGAGTTTTATAGTTTTAAATAATAAGTAAAAAATTAGTTCTATCACAATAATTACATCATAGAGGAGACAAAAAGATGGTAGATTTAAAAGCAAAACCATATAACCTTGATGACGCAGGCGTTAAATGGGTAAAAGACACAATTGCAAACATGACAATTGAAGAAAAAATTGGTCAATTATTCGTAAACATGGGAGCTTCTACAGAGCCAGAATACTTAAAAAGCGTTGTAGACACATACCACATTGGTGCTGTACGTTACAATCCAGCTCCAGCAGAAGTTGTATATGAACAAAACAAAGTTTTACAAGAAAACTCTAAAATTCCTTTATTAATCGCTGCTAACACAGAAGCAGGTGGTAACGGTGCTTGTGGAGACGGAACATACGTTGGTCACCCAATTAAAATCGCTGCTACACAAGACAAAAAATACGCTTATGAAATGGGTCGTATCTCTGGTATCGAAGCTGCAGCTATCGGATGTAACTGGAGTTTCGCACCAGTAGTTGACATTGACTACAACTGGAGAAACCCAATCATCTCTACACGTACTTATGGAGATGACGTAGATACAGTATTAGAATACTCTTTAGAGTACATGAGAGGGATTATGGAAAGCGGTATCAAACCAGCTGCAAAACACTTCCCTGGAGATGGTGTTGACGAAAGAGATCAACATTTATCATTCGCACCAAACACATTATCAGTAGAAGAATGGGACAAAACATTCGGTAAAATCTACAGTGGATTAATCGAAGCTGGTCTTCCATCAATCATGGCTGGACACATTGCTTTACCAGAATACGTAAGCAAATTCAATCCTAACGCAACAGTTAGAGAAAGAAACATGCCAGCTACATTAAGCAAATATATCATCACAGACTTATTAAAAGAACAAATGAACTTCAACGGTGTTGTTGTAACAGATGCTTCTCACATGGTAGCTATGACATCTGCTATGAAACGTAGCGAAATGTTACCAACAGCTATCGCTGCTGGTTGTGACTTATTCTTATTCTTCAACGATCCAGACGAAGATTTCGCTTGGATGATGGATGGTTACAAAAATGGAATCATCACAGAAGAAAGACTTGAAGATGCTTTAACAAGAATCTTAGGATTAAAAGCTTCTATCGGTCTTCACACAAAAGCTAAAACAGAAATTATGCCACCAAAAGAAGAAGCATTAGCTAAAGTTGGTAAAGCTGAATACAAAACAATCGCAGATGAAATTTCTGATAAAGGTATCACATTAGTTAAAAACAACCAACCAGATATCTTCCCACTTTCTCCAGAAAAAACTAAGAGAGTGTTATTAGTAAATGCTAAAGGTCACGATGGTGGATTTGGTAAATTCATCGCTATGATGATGGGTGGTGGTAAGAAAACACCTACTGAAATGATTAAAGAAATGTTAGAAAAAGAAGGTTTCGAAGTAACTATCTGGGAATCAACAATCGATAGAATCATGGCTTTACCAGAAGAAGAAAGAAGAGGAGCTATGGCTAACGTTTATGCTGGTAAAAAACCAATTGCTGACTTAGTAAGCAAATATGACTTAATCATCAACATTGCTAACGTTAACCCAAGTACAGATCAAAGACTTCAATTTGATGCTACAAAAGGAACTCCAGATATGCCATTCTACGTATTTGAAATTCCAACAATCTTCATCTCTGTACAATGTCCATTCCACTTAGCTGACGCACCACAAGTACAAACTTATATCAACACATATGATGATAAAGAAGCTACTTTAAGAATCTTAGTTGATAAATTAATGGGACGTTCAGAATTCAAAGGTGTAAGTGCTGTAGATGCATTCTGTGGTCTTGAAGATACAAGATACTAATTAGAATTTGATTATAAATTCTTATTTATAAATAAAAGAGGATTTAGAATGTCTACACGTTCTAAATCCTCTTTTTATGTTAAAAAATATCATATAGGTTAATAAGAAAGGCAAGAATAAGGAATCTGATTATAGTTAGATGTAAACTTGCATAGCTACATGATTAGAGATAATAAGAGTTTTTTATTAATGTCTTTAATAAGAAGAATAAATTCATACGAAAAGTGGTAAATACTAAGAGAAAAAGGAGACAAATCATATGAATCATTTTGATCAACCTGAAGATTTACCACTTGGGCTTATGATGCAGTTAGGTACAGATATGGAAGCTATGAATACTTTCTCTAACCTTTCTGAAACAGAGAAAGAAAAGATTATAAGCTATATTAAAGGTGCAACAAGTGGAGCAGAGGCAAGAGAACGTATTGCATCTGTGATGAATACTCTTAGTGGGAATCACCAAAGTTTCTTTTAAAATAATATGAAATAAATAAAAAGAGAGGTTCTAGGTTATATTAAGTCCTAGAACCTCTTTCTTTTTAAAACTTACATCAGGGAAGTGACAACATGAAAACATTATTAGATGACTACAAAAAAACAAAGGAATTCTTAGTATGTATTGATTCAGATGGGTGTGCCATTGATACTATGGATATTAAGCATATCAAATGCTTTGGCCCATGTATGATTAAAGAATGGGGATTAGAACAGTGGCAAGAACCTATTTTAGAGAGCTGGAATGATGTCAATCTCTACACCATGACCAGAGGGATTAATCGTTTCAAAGGATTGCAAACAGCATTAGTAGAAATTGATGAAAAGTACACCAAGATTGAAGGGCTAGATGCCTTTGTAAAATGGGCAAATGAAGCAAGTGAGCTTTCTAATGAGTCATTAGAGACAGAGTTAAAGAAGACAGATGCCGTTTGTATTAGAAAAGCGTTAGAATGGTCTAAGGCAGTGAATCATTCTATTGATGAACTTAGTGACGATGATAAAAAGCCTTTTAAGGGAGTTAAAGAAGCCTTGGCTAAAGTAAGTCAGTATGCAGATGTTGCTATTGTATCTTCTGCCAACCGAAAAGCGGTAGAAGATGAATGGAGCAAAAGTAGTCTACTTGACCATGTCAATATTGTACTAACACAAGATATTGGTTCTAAGGCTTACTGTATTGAAAAGATGATTGAAAAAGGTTATGACAAAGGTAAAGTCCTCATGATAGGTGATGCAATAGGCGACTTAAAAGCAGCTCAAAAGAATAATGTATCCTTCTATCCAATTATGGTAAAAAAAGAAACTTTCTCATGGGAAAGATTTACCAATGAGATTATACAAAGTTTTGTGGAAGGTAAATATGCTAACGAGTGTGAAACACAGTGTATTGAGGAATTTGAAGCCAACTTAACAAAATAGTATATGATAAAAAAGTTCATAGTAACGGATATGTATTAAACTGTAGTGGAATACTAGAGCATGAAGTTTACTATGAACTTTTTTCTGTATACATAGGGACATAGTCAAATATAGATTTTGGCTATGAGGTAGAACTAGCTATATAAATAGAAGAGATATAAATTCAAAATCAAGCATCAATAAAATTTAAAACTACATATGAAAATGAAATGAGATAAATAAAGCTTAAAGAGAAAGAGTGGGAAAAGTAATGGAGATAGAAGGTTAATATAGAAAAAGTGTACAAAAACATTTCCTATTTATTGTATAAAGTGTATACTAGATGTGTTGCGAAAAATATTGAGTAACTTAGTTTAGATGGGACGATTAAGGTGATTTAGAATGATTTTATATGACAAGTATGAAAATGAAACAGCAAAAGATTATGCATATAGAGTAATTAAAGCTAATATTATGGAATTGAATTTAAAACCAGGAGAACTAGTATCAGAAATTGATTTAGCGAAGAAACTAAATATGTCTAGAACACCTATTAGAGAAGTATTTATTAGGTTAAAGAGTAAAAGACTTGTGGAGGTAAAGCCGCAAATTGGGACATATGTATCCTACATTGATTGGAAGCTAGTAGAAGAGTCCATTTTTGTGAGATGCACTTTGGAAAAAGAAGCCCTGCGACAAGCTTGTATTCAGTTTGATGAAATGATGCTACATAAAATGGAAGAGTGCCTCATTAGGCAGCAAGCTATTGCAGAGCAATCTGAACAATTACTAGAGTTTCATGAGTTAGATAAAGCATTTCATCGCTATTTATTTAATGGAATTAATAAATATAATGTGTGGGATATGGTTTTTAATCTGAGTATACACTATAGTAGAATGCGTTTATTAGCTGAGAAAAATTTAAATAAGAACTTTATTGTAGGGGAACATAGTAGATATCTAGATATTATTAAGAATAAAAAAATAGAAGAGATAGATGAAGCCGTAGAAACCCATATAGGAGAAGAACTTAAAGTATGGGAAAAATTGATTAATCAGAATCAAGATATGGCGCATTATATTATAAATAGATAACTTAGAAGATAAAGCATTGCTAAAAGTATAAGTTACTTATAAAGTAGAATAAGTCATTTGAGCAATAAAGAAAAAGAGCGATAAAACGGTTTAGTTTTATTGCTTTTTTTATATATGGCTTCATGACTATGAATGAGATGCTCGCATCTATTTGGATTTCTTATTATGAGTTTTTATGTATTTAAAGTGAATAACTATTAAAAATTGTAAGGTAAAAAATATATTGGGGGGTAACAATATAATAATATACAATAAGTGTAAAAAAAGTATTAGAGATTATGTTTACTGAATCGATAAATATCTTGTGATTTTACATTAATAAAGGAGATATACATGAGCAAGAAAATCATAAAAGGATTAGCGATGAGCATGGTGCTTGCTACAAGTTTAACTGCATGTAATACAGTAAGTACTAATAATCAAAATAATATAAAACAAGAAAATAATGATGAGGTCGTATCTCTTAGAGTATGGGGAGCAAAAGAAGACCAAGAATTATTAGCTCAATTAGTAGAACGCTTTAAAGAGCAATATCAAGATGAAGCAACTTTTGAGATTACATTAGAAATAGAAGATGAAACGAATTGTAAGTATAGTATATTAGAGGATGTTAATTCAGCTCCAGATGTATTTACATTTATAGATGATCAAGTGATGACTTTTGCAGCAGCAGGTATTATAGAACCTGTTATGTATCAAGAGGAGATTACTGCAAACAATCTAGAAGGTTCTGTTCAATCTGTAACAATAGGCGAGAAAGTATATGCCTATCCACTAACAGCAGATAATGGATACTTTATGTATTACAACAAAAATTATTTTAGTGAAGAAGACGTTAAATCTTTAGAACGTATGCTAGAAGTAGCAGAGCAAAACAATAAGAAGATTGCCATGGACTGGTCAAGTGGTTGGTATCTTTATACATTCTTTGGTAATACAGGATTAACATTAGGTTTAAATGATGATTATGTAACTAATTATTGTACATGGAATGCCGCAGATGGAGAAATTAAAGGGACAGATGTTGTAGAAGCTATGAGACGCATTGCTTCTAGCAAAGCATTTGTAAATATAGGAGATGATGATTTCGTCAAAGGCGTAGAAGATGGTAGCATCATTGCAGGCGTAAATGGTATATGGAATGCTATGGAAATTGAAGCAGCATGGAAAGATGGTTATGCTGCTACAAAGCTCCCAACTTACTCGGTAGCAGGTAAACAGGTACAAATGTCTTCTTATGCGGGCTATAAAATGTTTGGAGTAAATTCATACTCTGAGAATAGAGAATGGGCAGAGAAGCTAGCCCATTATTTATCTAGTGAACAAAGTCAGATTGAACGTTTTAAACAAAGAGGGCAAGGGCCTAGTAACATCAGTGCAACGAAGGCTCCAGAGGTTAATGAATCTATTGCTATGACTGCATTAATTAAGCAATCAGAGTTTTCTAGTTTACAAAGGGTAGGAGAACTTTATTGGGATGCTGCAACAGAACTTGGTCTAATGTTAGCTAGCGGAAATGTAAATGGTTTAAGTAACCAGCAGATTCTAGATCAAACTGTTAAGCAGATTACATCGAGCAAAACAATTGAGTAATCGAAATAGGGATACTTTTGGAGGGTTATTAATGGAGAATAAAAAATATAGAAGTATAAAGTGGAGGATTCTACTTTATGTTATATTTCTAGGATTAGTAGCATTGGTTGCTTCATTATTAGGAACATTTTGTGTAAATAAAGTAATGAAATCAGCAACGCGAATCACAGATCAGTATATGATAGGTACAGAGATACTGGGCGAAATTAAAAGTGGGACACAAGAAATGCATAAACTCGTACTATCACATATTATTGCCTTAGACTTAGTAGATATGTTAGATACAGCTACAGCTATTAAAGAAACAAATAAAAGAGTACAAGGTTATATCAATATATGTATAAGTAACTCTCCTGAAGAGCATCAGGCACAATTTAGTGTATTAGAAGAAGAGTATAGCAAACTAGAAGATCAAATAGCCCATTTATTAGCATTAAGTGTAAGTGGTAGGACAACGATTGCTTATGAATTTGCTAATCAAGAATTAGAAGAAACAATGCATCAATTAGAGAAAACAATTGAAGAGATTATTGGTAACAATAAAGCTTTAACAGATGAGGAAAAGCAATCATTAAAGTATACATATCATAATGCAATCGTTATTAATATATTTACAGTAATTTGTGCAGTGATAGTAACAGTAATAGTTATTATAATTGTAAGTCGAAAAATGCTACAACCTATTATGGCCATGGAAAAAGAAATTTCTTTAATGATTACAGAAATTACAAAACGAGAAGGAGATTTGACAAAACGTGTTGCAGTAAGTAGTAATGATGAAATTGGCTCACTTGCACAAGGTATTAATACATTCTTAGAAAAGCTTCAACATATCTTTATTATGTTAAAAGCAGATGCAGAAAAAATGGATGGTGTGGTAAATGAAGTGTTTGAAAGTGTAAATACCTCTAATGAAAGTGCATCAGAGTTATCTGCACTTACAGAACAACTATCAGCTGCTATGCAACAAATAGCCAATAACTTGGTTGAGATGGAGAAAAATAATGAGTCAGTACAAGGAGATGTAAAGAATATTGCTATCGAGTCTGACCAGCTTAATATTTATTCGAAAGAAATGAAGCAAAATGCAGAGCAAATTAAAGCATCTGCAAGTAATAATGTTAAGGCAATCAGTGATAAGGTGAATGAGATTTTAGCTGTTTTAAATCAAGCAATTGCAGACAGTGAAAGTGTAAATCAAGTTAACACACTAACAGAGGATATTTTAAATATTACTGGACAAACGAACTTACTTGCATTAAATGCGTCTATTGAAGCAGCAAGAGCGGGTGCAGCAGGCAAAGGATTTGCAGTAGTTGCTGAAGAAATTCGTGGACTAGCCGATTCTAGTAGATTAGCCGCTAATAATATTCAAGAAATTAATGCAGTTGTTATAAAAGCAGTACATAACTTAGCGAGTCACGCACAAGAGTTAACACAGTATTTAGCAGATTCAATCTTACCGGAGTTTAATACATTTGTACAAGTTGGGGAACAATATATGAAGGATGCAGATTATGTAGAACATTCTATGTCTTTATTTAAAAGGAATGCAGATGAATTAACGAATGTTATGCAATCTATGGGTCAAGCAGTTAATATTATTTCAGAGTCCATTGAAGAAAGTACAAACGGGATTAACAGTGTGGCAACCAACACACAAGAACTTGTGGAAGATATGGATAAAATTACTGTGCGTATGAACCAAAATAAAGAAATTGCAGCAGAGTTAAAAGAAGAAGCGGCAGTATTTAAGAAAATATAGTATAGAAATTAAGAATGAGTAATAACACAGTATTTTAAATTGAATAGGAAAGTAAGAGTAGACTATTAAGGTTATAAAAGACATTAATAGTCTATTTTTCTTAAAAACAAGCTTGGTTAAAAAATCATAACCTTGTTTGAGGATTAAAGATTATTTTGAAAAATAGGGATCATATAGTTATAGTGTAGAGGGAACATATCATAATAAAATGTTTTAGTTTTTTTAATAAATCTTTAAAAGTGGGAACAATACTATTAAATATAACGTCAAATAAAGTAAATGCATCGTTTAAGATGTAAATAAAGAAGTTGGAAAGGTTTATTGTAGTAAGCCTTATGCTATCCAACTAAATGCCTAAGTGGCATCTATTATAAAAAATAATATAAAAATTGGAGATAATAATATGAAAAAATTTGCAGCAGTATTAATGATTGCATTAGCATCAACTACAGCTTTCGTAGGATGCTCAGGGAATAATAATTCACAAGTAGAAAGCAGCCAAGCTGTAGAGAAAGAACCATTAGCAGACTTATTACAAAAAATGATTGATGAAAACCTTGTACGTATGCCAATGGAAGTAGATGAAACATTAGCACAAGAAGCTTACCACATTGACTTAAATGTAGTAGATGAATATGCTATTGCACAAACAGGAATCACTCCAGGACCAGGATTAATCGTTATGGTTAAAGCTAAAGATGGTCAACTTGAACAAGCAAAAGCAAACATGGAAGCACTTAAACAAGACCAAATTGGAAATGCGTTCTATCCAGCTGAGCAAGAAGCAGCAGAAAATGCAAAAATCATTGTTGATGGTAACTATGTAGGGTTATTCATCTTAAATAGCGAAGTTGAACAAACAGCTATCGATATGTTCGAAAACTCAACAAAATAATAGAGATAAGTCATATACTTTTTAATATATGAAATGAGAGAGTGCTACTAACCTAAAAAGGGAGTGGCACTCTTTTTTACAGGATCATAAAAATTTAGAGGAATGTTAGTTTTAATCTTATTCTAATGAACAAGCTATATAATAACCCTACAGAAAAGTTTTGAAAGGATGTTATATAGATGAAAGATATGAGAGAATATACAGGACAAAATAAGGGAATGGTCAAACGTATCATCACATGGGGAGTGACTCTAGGAATATTAATTGGAGTGGGTGCGGTTGGATTAGAGTTCTATGAGAATAAACAAGATGAAAGAGTCCAAGCAGAAAGAAACAGAATTATTTATAGTCAAGCCGAGCAAAATGGTACAACATTAATTAGTGAAGATGCAGCAAAGCAAATTGCATTTGAATCAGCTGGGGTACAAGCAGAATTGGTGAAATATTTAAAAGTACAGTTAGATACAGATCGAGAGATTATAAAAGGTTCTGGCTATGTGTATGAAATAGAGTTTGTTTATAATGGATTAGAGTATGATTATGAAGTGGATGCAATTGAAGGTATTGTATTAGATGCTAATGTAGATAGCTGGCATGATTAAATGAGTGATTGGAGATAGCCCTAAGAAAGTTAAATTTCTAGGGCTGTTTTTTATGTGGGGAAATGTGTAAAGAGATATATCGTTGGGCTAAATGCATAAATTTGACATTTTATATGTGATTTTGTTAAAAATTATGCATAAACATAGAAGAAAATGGAGGCATATGGTAATATATAAGAAAATATATCAGGAGCAACAGATGTTAGACATTAGAGATAGAAGAAAAAAAAGCATTAGATTTAAGCTGATGTTAGATATTGGTTTAATACTTATAATTGCATGTGTATTTAATTACTTATTAGTAAGATTTATATATCAAGGTATTTTAGAAAAACAAAATAGTGAAAAGACAGAATTAGTGGCAAATGTTGCGGTTAAACAGGCTCAGTTAATTAATGAAAACTCACATGGATTATTAAATAATATTATAGAAATTTTGGGCATAGATGACGAACCATCTGCTATGAGAGAAAAATTAAAGCAAATAGAGATTTTTACATCTAAATTTAAAGATATTATTATTTTGGATGTAAATGGAATTGGGACTGGGATTTATCAAAACTATTATGATTTAAGGGATTCAGGTATAGTTAAAAATTTTGAGAATAATAAACAAATTAGTTTCAATATTTTTGAACACGAGGGAATACCTTATATTGTATTTGGACAAATGGTTAGAGACTCTTTTGGAGAAATAAGATATATCCTATTAGGTATTGAAGAGGTGGAGGTTTTCTTTGATCAGATTATAGCAGTAAGTGGTGGAGAGGTTTGCTTTGTAGGAAATAGTTCTGGTGATGGTTTTATGTCGGTTGGCAAAAAGGGAACTGTAAATAGAATTAGAATGCTACGTAAAGATTATGGTATCCAGCAGCTTTTTCAAAAAAATCTTATTGAAGGTAAGGATTATAATACTGAAACTGAAAGAGGTAACCGTAGTATAAAAGTAAACTATGGAAAAATTGAAGGGACAGAATGGCTACTAGGTGTTATTAGCAGTAGTAATGAAATAGGTGCGATAATGAAAGATTTTCAAGTCGCTATGCTTATAGGAATGCTGATAGTGATTAGTGCTGGAATGACGATTGTTTATATTATTACGAGTTCAGTTGTACGCCGAATCACTAATATCTCTAATTACATTGAAGAGAATATTGAGAGCGAGTTTGGAGAAACCTTACCAGAAGAGTTATTAAAAAATGAAGATGAAATTGGTAAACTTGCGAAGGAAATCAAGCGATTGCAAGATGTAATGGATGATATGTTTGCTGCAATAAAAGAAAGTGTAGATTACTTAAATGATAGGGCAGATTCGATGAGCAACGTAGAGGGGCAACTGAAACTACATCAAGAGCGAGATAATCGAGTTATAGAAAATAAATTAGAAGACATATCTAGAGAGTAGGAAAAAGATTGCTTTAGTCAAAATTAAAGATGATAAATCGTATGATGCTAAGATTAAGCTTATATAGAGAAAATTAGAGTTTAAGTATAAGTTTAATAAGAAAAATAATAGAGATAGAGAGCTCTTAAAGCAATATAATGAATGTTTTAAGAGCTTTTATTATATAAAATAATTACTTAGAAGACTTTTTTGAATAATATATGTTATAGTAGGAAAGGCAAAACTAGAATTTAGGAAGGGTGCAGGGAAGAAATGAAGAGATTAGCGAGACAGCTAGCAATGTCAGGAATATTAGTAGGTTTAGGGATGCTTACAGTAGGATGTGGAAAAACACAAGATACGATTACATTCTATAATTATGGAGCAAATATAGATGAAGAAACATTAAAGGCGTTTGAAGAGGAATATGGCATTCAAGTTAAAATGAGTGAGTTTGATGATATGGAAGCTATGTATCAAAAGCTTTCTAATAGTGATATCAAGTATGATGTGGTTTTAGTTTCTGATGCTTTAATGCCTAAGATGATTGAAGACGGATTACTTCAAGAATTAAACTTAGATCATATTCCTAATATTGCTCAAATGGATGAAGCATATTTAGATTTATCAATGGATCCAGGTAACAAATATTCAGTACCTTATATGTTTGGAACGATTGGGATTATTTATGATAAAAATGTGGTTACTGAGGAAGTAACAAGCTGGGATATCCTGTGGGATGAAAAGTACAAAGACCAAGTGTTTATGTTTGATACTTATAGAGACACCATTGGGGTAGCTTTAAAGAGGCTAGGATATTCTATGAATTCAGCAAGTCCTGAGGAATTAGAAGCAGCAAAACAAAGCTTATTGGAGCAAAGAACATTAGTTGATCCAAAGTATGGCGTAGATAATGGAACAACAATGATTGCAGCAGGGGAAACAGCACTCAATATGATTTGGTCTGGAGAAGGGCTCAATCTTCAAGATGAATATCCAAACTTAGTCTATACAATTCCAGAAGAAGGGGCAAATTTCTGGATTGATAGCTTATGTATCCCAGCAAACGCAGCCAATGTTGAAGGTGCTGAGAAGTTCATTAACTTTGTAAGTGACAAAGAAAGTGCGCTTAGAATTGCAGATGAGATTGGTTATACAACACCTAATAAAGAGGCAAGGAAAGAGCAACCAAAACATGTAAAAAATAATCCAAATGCTTATATGTCAGATGAGCTTATGGCAAGATGTGAGATTTACACACCACTTCCACTTGAAGTTAAACAACTTTATGATAATGTATGGACACAGGTTAAAGTAAATCTTGAATCATAGAATTTTTGGCTACTTAAATTAAGAGTATAAAAAAGCCCTAGTATGGAGACAATCTCTCTACTAGGGCTCTTACTATATCCGATTCTCTATAAACTACTCTTCAAATCCAACGAGGATACCGCCTTTTTCTGCATAGTAGCTGCATAAACCACTAGAAGGCATGATTTCGATATCTGCATCAGCATGTTTTTCATGGATAGCATTTGCAATATATTCTGCTGTATCTTGTGCAAAACAGTGTGCAATAACAACTCTACCACCAGTATAGTTACGAGTAAACATTTCTTCTACTAATTTATCATAAGCAGTCATTTTACCACGACATTTTTGAAGAATTTCTAAATCACCTTGATCAGAAGCTGTTCCTAATAATTTGATTCCTAATAAACCAGCTACTGTTCCCTTTAATTTACTTACACGACCATTTTTAACAAGGTTATCAAGCGATTTAAGAACAAAGAGTAAATGTGATTTTTCTTGATATGCTGCGATTCGCTCACAGATTGTATCAAAATCTAATCCTTCAGCAATTAAATCCACTAATTTTTTGGCAAGGATTGTAAGCTCTGGTCCAGCTGATTTTGAATCGATTAAACAGATTTTACGGTCTGGATAATGCTCTTTGAACATATCCATAGCAGTTTGTGCACTAGCGTAGCTACCAGATAAAGTGCTTGTAATGCTAATCGCAAATACATATTCTGACTTCTCATAAGCCTCAAACCATGTTTGTGGGCTAGGAGCAGCACTACCAGTTTTACCTTTGTATTCTGACATTTCTTTCATATATTCTTCTATATTTAAATTAAAGTCATCAACGAATTCTTTTTCACCAATATCTAACTTTAGAGGAACTCTTGTAAAATCAATTTCAGTATTTACAGGAGTTTTTAAGTGAGTTAGATCGCATGCTGAGTCAACAACTATTCCATATTGCATTAGACACCTCCGAACAATAAGTTATAAGTAGTTTTTAATACTATGTTTAATTGTACTATTTAATATTATATGCTACAATTTACAAAAGCAACCGAAATGTAAACAAATTGGAGTAAAGAGTATGAGAAAAGCAGAAAGAGGGGCACATTTTACTGCAAGAAATCAATATGTACGGATGTGTATAGCCAAAGCATTGATTCATCTTTTGAAAAATAACGCTTTGGAAGAAATAACAATTACTGCATTGGCAAAAGCAGCAAATGTATCTCGAATGACATTTTATAAGTACTATACGACCAAGCATGATGTTTTGGAGGATTATATGTACGAGCTAATGAATGCCTATATGGAAGCAGCAAGTAGAAGGACAGATATTGGACATTTTCAGGAACCTAAGCATATCAGTCATTGCTTTCACTTTTTTAAAGAACATGGAAAAGAAATTATGATTTTGGTAAAAGCTGATATGTATTCAGTATTGATTGATACAATAAATGATTATATGGATCAGTATGTGCTACCAGAAAGTAAGTATTCAAGATACGAGTTGTACTACTATGCAGGGGCATTATGTAATATCTATATTAAATGGTTAGAAGGTGGTATGACTGAAACACCAGAAGAGATTGCTACAATTGTCTATAAGCATACGATTCATAGTCATGCTAAATAGGGTATTATATATAGATTTAAAAAGCTTATATAATAAGTAAGGGAAAAAGAAGAGATCATTAAAGTTGTTTGAAAAAAGAATTAATACGACGTTAATAAAAGATAAGTACCATTAAAAGGTAAATACGGCTAAAAGATAAGGAGAAGAAATATGTGTGAGAATTGTATGCACTTAGAGTATGATGAGACAATTCATCAATATGTTTGTAGCATTGACTATATGATTGATGAGGATGACTTAGCTAGAATGAACTACTATAAAAATAAACGTTGTCCATATTACAAAATTGGAGATGAGTACACACTTGTGCGTAAACAAAATTAATTTAGATAATATGTCAATGTACACAAATAAAATTACTATAGCAGCCAGTATATGTATAGATAAAAATTCCATTAATATGCCAGTATTTAATGGAATAAGTGATTTAATGGAATAAGTGATTTAATGGAATAAGTGATTTAATGGAATAAGTGATTTAATGGAATAAGTGATTTATTGGAAATATAGGATAAAATATTGAGATAGGAAAGAATAAAAGCTATAATAAGCAATGCCTGTTAAAGTGTATATGATGAGAAGACTAGAATGGCTAGACAGAAAGGAAAAAACATGAAACGTATATTTGCATTATTATGTGGCGTACTTTTAGTAGGATGCGGAAGTAACAATGTATCCAATAATCTAGAGATGAATAATACAAAGCAGGAAATTGTATCAAATGAAATATCTCAAAATAATATAGAACAAAATAATAGCACATCAGAAGTTGATAAAAATAATACTAGCGATACAAATGAATCATTAGAAATAGAAGAAGAAAATAACACAGATACAAACTCACCAGATGTGATTCATATTGAAACAAATAATTTTGTAAAGGATATGGATAAAATCTTCGAAGATTTGGATGACTATGAAGGAAAAACTTTAACATACGAAGGTGTGCTTGTAAAAACAGAAGAGTTAAATAATCAGTATGCAGTAGTTAGAAACTATGATATGAATCATGGAGAGCATGTACACTCTATTTATGTGGGCTTAGAAATAAACAGTGATGAGGAATTACCTGAAGTAAATAGTTGGGTGAATGTAACAGGTACAATCAAACGAGCTAATAGTGGTGGCGAGGATTATCCTGTATTACAAATTGAAACAATCACAGTGATGCCTGAAGTTGGGGAATTGAAGGTAACAAACTAAATTATAGATGAAAATATAGAGAGCGAATGCACGTTGATAAGCGGTGTTTCGCTCTTTTTTGATACCAAAAATCAAAGGAATCGTAATAGATGATTGTTGGTAGATGTATTGATTATCAAAGGATTGTAAATAATATGAGCTAGTAAAATCAACCTTGTAATCTTATGAAAATCACAGGGAGAGAGGAAATAGGATGACTAAGAAAAAAGTGCACATCAATGCACAATCCCTTGGTGATGATTGTGTGATTATTAGTGATGAAAAGTAATCACACAATGATTAAAGGTGATGGAGTTATGATTTGAAATAATCACTAAAGATTAAAAAGGGATGAAATTGTGTTTAGGTCAGGTTTATGAGGGGATGAATAGTATTGATAAGGGCTTGAGAACTCTTTTATAATAAGAAAGCAGATAAAATATCAGAAACACTATAAATAATCAAGTCAGAGGTAGTAGGATGGACAAAACAGTAACAATACAGCAAGCGGCAGCGCTACTTCTAGGAGAACAGAGAAAGCCTCTTAAATCTAAAGAGTTAGCAAGACTAGCACAAGAAAGAAAACTCGTTGCACCGAGTATGGCAAAAGACCCTATTCAATCAATGTCACAGGTGCTGGAGCGTAATATTAGATTGGACAAGGGGAATAAACCAAGACTAGTATTTGTAGAAACAGATGAGGGACGTTGCATTGGCCTACCACAATGGTATGAAAAAAAGCCAGTGGAAGAAGTGGATGAAAGAGAATCAGTACAAATTTTGTTATCAGAGGATATGATGAATAAGGTAAAGCTTTATCAAGGGAGTTTTAATGTAGGTTCTATCGAAGATACTATTCTTCAGCTTGTGAAAAAAGGGTTGAATGCGGCATCAGAAGAACTAATTAACCGATTAAAAACGGAGCTTGAGGGGTTATAATAAGAGACAATCAAGGAGCATTACAAGTTTGGTGGATGCTCCTTTTGTAATTTAGGTCATAGATAGTGATTCACTGATTTATAGTGAACATACTAGGAAGACAAATAGAATATAGAGAACGTACCTCTTAAGGATTAAGAGACATTTTATATAGATAACTGAAATTAAGGAAGAATATAGAGAGTAAAGGAGAAATTATGAATATGAAAGAGTTTGTAATAAGGCCGATTGCACATATTCGCAGTGATTTTCCGAGTAAGTTTGGGATTCCACGACAAAGCGGAATTGCTAGTGCATTAAAAGCGAAGATTGTTTTTGAACCAGAGTATAGAGATGCCAATGCAGTTAGGGGAATAGATGGTTTTTCTCATGTTTGGCTCATATGGCAATTTTCTAAGGCAGTTGGGAAGGAATGGTCACCTACAGTAAAACCACCTCGATTAGGAGGAAATATCAGAATGGGTGTTTTTGCAACTCGCTCACCTTTTAGGCCAAATAATTTAGGCTTATCGTGCGTGAAGATAGATTATATTGAGTATTCTAAGCAAGAAGGACCTGTATTACATGTATTGGGAGCAGACTTATTGGATGGTACACCCATTTATGATATCAAACCTTATGTTCCAGCTGTAGATTGTCATGTAGAAGCGCTGGGTGGTTTTTCTGAGCAAAATAAAGGATATGAATTAGAAGTAGAATTTCCTGAAGAATGGTTATCATTAGTACCAGTAGAGAAACGAGAAGCTTTGATACAAGTTTTAGCTCAAGATCCAAGACCGCCGTACCAAGCAGATTCCCAGAGAATTTATGGCATGGAGTTTGCAGATTTGGAAGTGAAATTTCAAGTGGTAGAAAAGTTACTAATTGTATGTAAGGTAGAATCACGACTTAGAAATTAAAGAAACCCTACTGGCATTAGTGTAGAGATGGACTAGGCACAGTAGGGTTTCTTTATATGTATTATTGCAATGTTAAGTGTATGTAGAATTGGGTGTTAACGTGAAAACTTAACACAAGTATTATATAAAAAATTGAAGAAGATTTAAAAGGAAAATTTACAATATAAGAATATGAGGAAATATAGTATATCCATATAGGTAAAAATTAGGCATGGTAATTTATTCAAAAGCACTTTGAATTATTTAAAGGAAAAAATTTTTGTGTCATAATTCAAGAAAGAAGGTGTAGTAGAGGTTAGAGAGAAGTTTAGCACTTATGGAATGCCTGCAAATCAATATGAAAAGTAGCATAGACAAAGACTGCAAAAAATCCTAAAACACTTAGAAAATCAAGAGATTTATTCGTGTTAGGATTGTAAAAAATATCTAACTAAAACATATTTAAAAGAGCTTGCGAAGAGTCTCTAAACTTTGTTAAAAACTTAATTAATAGCCAATCTCTTGATAACTTGTAAATTATATGATTTACTAATAAAATAGGACAATTTGACTAAAAAAGTAAATAATTGGTTGTATATAGCCGATTATTTAATATGAAAGATTAATTAAATAAGGAGAAGTGTATGGCTGACAGCACGTTTTTATCAGAGTTTTTATTACTGAGTAACGTGAAGACTTGGCTTTTTATTGCTGTAATCATTATGTTATTCATGGTGATTAACAAGCTAGAGAAGAAAAAAGTGAAGTTTTCTTCACGAATGATTGTCGGTACATTAATGGGATTTGCTTTAGGAATTATTATTCAATGGGTAGCAGGTTTTCCATCAGTACCTGGTGATATCAAGTGGCTCAGTGAAGTATCAAGTTGGTATGGGCTTGTAGGAAATGGCTTTATGGACCTACTTAAGATGCTAGTTGTACCACTAGTATTCTTATCAATTGTAAAGGTTATTATGAATATGCAAGGTGAAAACCTTGGCAAAATGACTGCAAGAACGATTGGAATGTTAGTAGGGACAACGCTCATTGCAGCGGTTCTAGGTATTTTTATTGGGCAGTTCCTAAACCTTGGAGCAGGATTAGTTGTTGAAGGTGGGAATGCTGAAATTAGAGAAATTACAAACATCGTAGATACATTAAGAGGATTACTACCAGCCAATGTGGTACAAGCTATGGCTGAAGGAAAAGTCGTGGCGGTTGTAATCTTTGCAGCGTTTATTGGTGTTGCTATTAGACGTCTTAGCAAAAAACATAGTGATGTGATTGATCCATTTGTAAAATGGGTTGAGGCATTCTATAAAATTATTTTAAGTGTGGCAATGACAATCATTAAATTCATGCCATACGCAGTCATTGCATTATTTGCAAATACAATTACATCAAGAGGGATGGACGTATTAGGTACAGTAGCAAAATTCATTTTTGCAATTTATTTAGGGATTTTCTTGATGTTTATTGTGCATTTAATAATTGCCATGTTTAATGGCATTGGACCTAAAACATACATCAAAAATGCAGTTGAACCATTGGTATTAGCATTTACATCTCGTTCGAGTTTGGGAACATTACCTGTGACGATTGAAACACTTCATCAGAAATTTGGTGTAGATGAAGGGGTAGCAAGCTTTGTAGGAAGTTTAGGCTCTAATATGGGAATGAATGGTTGTGCAGGTCTTTACCCAAGTTTAGTAACGATTATGTTAGCGCAGATGACAGGTATGGAAATGGATATCAGCTTTTTTGTTATGTTAGCAATTGTTATTGCCATTAGTTCATTTGGTATTGCAGGACTTCCAGGTTCAGCAACACTTGCAATTTCTGTTGTTATTTCAGGAATGGGCATGGGAGAATACTTCCCTCTTCTAGGTGCAATTATTGCCATTGACCCAATTTTAGATATGGGTAGAACTATGCTCAATGTAAATGGAACAATGTTAAGTGCCTTAGTGGTGGATAAGTCTCTAAAGATTAAGGGGTTATCTTCAAGCAATGAATATGCTAAACAAGATGCTTAGAAATAATATTTAGACCCAAAGATTTAAAGTTAGTAGATTAAAGATTAAGTTTAAGAAGTAAAAGTTTGTTTTTTAGAGTTAAATGGGCTTAAATGAAAAGTTTAGGCCTTTAACTATAGATGCTTTACAAAGAGTTAAGACATACATTAAATCACACAGTAAATTAAATGACACAAAAAGGATAGGACATCAGTATGAAAGTAATTATCATCGGGGGTATTGCAGCTGGTATGAGTGCTGCAGCCAAGCTAAAACGTAGTCAGAAAGAAGCACAAGTTATTGTTTATGAAAAAACACCACACATTTCATTTGGTGGATGTGGGTTACCTTACTTTGTAGGTGGGTTCTTTGATAGAGCTGAAAATCTATTTGCAAGAACACCACAACAAGCGATTGAATCAGGTATTGAAGTATATGTGGAGCACGAAGTACTTAGTGTAAACGCTGAGGAAAAAACTGTTGAAGTTAAAAACTTACAAACAGGTGAAGTTTTCACAGAAGCTTATGACAAACTTATGATTGCAACAGGTGCAAGTCCAGTCGTTCCACCAATCAATAACATTCACTTAGAAAATATCTACACACTGAGAGATATGAATGATGGTCACATCTTAAGAGCAAAAATGCAAGATGAGTCTATCCAAAAGGTAGGTATTATTGGTGCTGGATTTATCGGTTTAGAAGTTGCAGAAGCAGCTAAAAAATTAGGTAAAGAAGTTACAGTGTTCCAATCAGGAGACCGCGTTCTTAAAGGTTCTTTTGATAAAGAAATCACAGATATTTTAGAAACAGAAATCAAAGCAGCGGGTGTTGACTTACGTCTTAACACAATGGTTACTGGTTTCAATGGAACAGATAAAGTAGAGCAAATTGTAACAGCTGATGGTGCATTTGATGTAGATTTAGTTGTACTTGCAATTGGTGTAAGACCAAATACAGGATTCTTAAAAAATGTAGGATTTGATATGTTACCAAACGGTGCAATCATCGTTGATGACGAAGGTAGAACATCTGTAGAAGATATCTATGCAGCAGGTGACTGTGCAACAGTACCACACTTATTAAAAGAAGAGCCAGCTTATATTCCTCTTGCAACAAGTGCAAACAAATTAGGACGTACAGTTGGAGAAAACTTAGGTGGTGCTCATGAGAAATTCGAAGGAACTTTAGCATCAAGCTGCTTAAAAGCACTGCACATGGAAGCTGGACGTACGGGTCTTTCAGAAGATGAAGTAGCAGAAATGGGTATTGAATATAAAACAACATTCATTACAGAGAAAAACCATACAAACTATTTACCAGGACAATCTGATATTTACATCAAATTAATTTACGATGCAAATACTAAGGTTATTTTAGGTGGACAAATTGTTGGTAAAAAAGATGCAGTACTTCGTACAAACACATTAGCAGCAGCAATCTATGCTAAAATGACAACAAAACAATTAGGTATGTTAGATTTATGCTATGCACCACCATTTGCACGTACATGGGATGCATTAAATGTAGCAGGAAATGTAGCGAAATAATTTAAGATAAAAGAATAGATATGAGTTTATCCTATGGAAAAATTGAAAAAATGGGGATAAACTAAGTAAAATCAAAGCGTCTTGTGGATGAAACTACAGGACGCTTTTAGTTTGTCTAAGGTTAAGGTACTTTAATTGTAAAATGATAATGAGGTAATATTAAACTTGGGGGCAAATATAAGATATAAAAAATAAAATTAGATATGAAAAAGCTTTAAATATAAAACTTTTATGGATATATTGTTGAAAATCACATAACATTGGATAATTTTTATGGAATTTCTTAAACGCTTTCTTCTATACTATATAGAAGGTTATGACAACAATAGGGGGAAAATAAGTGAAAAAGATAAATCAACAATGGGGGGAAAATAAGTGAAAAAGATAAATCAACAATATGATGAGAACTATACTAAACTTAATAGCATGGCACTAAAGATATTTGCTATGCTTTACTTAAGTATTTGTGGGGCGTCAACATTTGAATGTCTAAAAGGTAGAACAGATGTAGTAAACGCCGTAGGTATTAATGTAATAGGTATTATTGGCATAACAATAGCGCTTATCCTGTATAAGAAAAAAAGTGAAGATCATAAGGTACCGATTACTTTATTGGTGGGGTTCGACCTCATGTATCTGTGTGTCATGTGTACAACAGCTAAACAATCGGCATATGCAATGATGTTTCCTATTATAGTATTTATGTTAATATATAAAAATAAAAAAGTAATCGTGATACAAATTGTAACTATATTAAGTATCATGACAACATTTTTTCTCTCACAACTACATAGTGGAAGACGAGATGAATTAACAGTAATTGCAATTACTTTAATTGTAGGATTATATGTTGTTTACATTGTGGCTAAGGAAATGATTGCGATGGATAAGAAGGCTGAAGAACTAAGTAAAGAAACAGCAGAAAATAATAAAAAGCTACAAATGATGATTGATGAACTTGCAGCTATTTCTGAAAGTGTAAAAAGAAATACAGAAGAACTTAATACGACTGTAGAAGAATTTACAGCAACAACTGAGGAAGCTACAACATCAGTTAAGGATATGGCAACAGGGGCAACAGATACTTCAAAAGAGATAGAAAAAGAAACTATCTTAATCGATGGGATTAAGCAAAAAATGCAAGAAGTATCAGCTGCAACTCAAAAAGTAACGAATTGTTCAGATGAAGTAACAGCAGCTATTACAGATGGCTTAGTTATTGTGGAGAATTTACTTAATAAGAGCCAAATGATTACAGATAAGAATAATGAAGTAAGCCGTTCTATGAAAGAACTTACAGCCAAATCAAGTAATATTGTAACGATTACTAATGTAATTTCAGATATTGCAGAGCAAACAAACCTTTTAGCACTTAATGCTTCAATTGAAGCAGCTAGAGCTGGTGAAGCAGGAAGAGGATTTGCTGTTGTTGCAGATGAAATCAAAAAGCTAGCAGAGCAAAGTAAAAATAATGCGAGTCATATTGACACCATTATTAAAGAAGTAGAGTATGAAACAAATGTTTCAGCAACTAAAGTTAATGAATTACTTGGTGAAACAGTACAGCAACAAGAACTTGTAAATCATACAAGTAGAATCTTTAATACCATTAAAGAAAGTAATGATATTGTACAAGAAGAAGTTAAAAGGGTTTCAAATCAAGTCAAAGATGCTGTAGGAGATAGTGAACAACTCTACGAGAGCGTAGTTAATGTTTATGGGATTGCAACAAAAACTATGACAAATGCAAATGAAACCTTAGCAATCTTTGAAGAAAATGTGAAACAATTAGGGGTTCTAAATGCTAATACACAATCTATTAATGATATGATTGGAGACATGGATAAATACTTCGAGATGCATTAATTTCCTCTATATGCACATAAAGGATGTTGCAAAAGTGGGCATATGTAAAGTAAAATGAAATACGAAGTATTTTACTTCACAAGAATTAGTACTTATTTTATAAGTGGTCTTGTAGGTAGAACATTATTACCTATAAATAAAGGGACGGAAAATAAAACCTAGAAGGTTTAGTTGATACTAACTTTCTAGGTTTTTTGTTGCATAATAAAACTAAAAATAATTAAAATATTAACAATATTATACAGTATTTGTATCGCCATGAATGAGGATATATTATAAAAAATAAGATTATATGGAGGAGATAAAATAGCAACAGATTTAGAACTTAGACCAGGAGAGATTGTGCAAGACGAGATTAAAGGAGATTATTGGGAAAAAGTACTTTTCATGTATTCTCAAAAAAGGGGAAAAATCTTTATCACTAATCAACGTATTCATGTACGAGTAGGTTTTGCAACAGAATTTGATATTGAGATGAAGGATATTGCAGAAATTAAGAAATGCAATGTAAGTTTATTTATTCCTACAGGTATTGATGTGAGGCTTAAGAATGGAAAAACACATAGATTGTCAGTGTTAAAACGTGATGAAAGAATGGAAACAATTCAAAGATTTATATAAATGACATATAAAAAGTAAACTAATGGATTAGGCTAGAAAATAAAATGTTACATAGAAAAGCAACTAGGATCAAGCGAAGTAAAGATATCCTAGTTGCTTTTTAATATGTTTGGCGTTATTTAGGTTTTATTCTGTATCATTTGGATTTGGATTAGTAACAACAACGACTTGGACACCTGTTTCTTCGATTTGAGAGAGATGTTCTTCTGAAGCATCCCAGTCTGTAATAAGCATATTAAATTTGCTAGTATCACATACTTTAATAAAAGCTTTATATCCAACTTTGCTAGAAGGAAGAAGTAACACGTTTTTTCGTGAATTCATAATAACAGCTTCTTGGAAGGCAGCAGTTTCAGGCGTACTATTAGAGAAGCCAAATTGAGCATCAAGTCCAGCACCTGTCATAAAGGCAACATCAAAATTCATATTTTGAATAAATTTAATAGCCATACTATCAACCATAGCTGTGGTTGCATTTTGACGCATTTTACCGCCTGTGATATAAACGCTGATATTATCCCAGTATTTAAGTTGATCTGCAAGTGTTGCAGAATTGACTACAAGTGTGTAGTGAAAATCTCTTGGTAAATATTTAAGCATAAGAAAGCCTAAAGAACCACTGGTTAAATAGACAATATCATTTTCCTTCACTAAAGTAGCTGCTTGTTTAGCGATAAGGTCATAGCTTTCACCACGACTGATATTTTGAATATCCCTTATTCTAGGTGGAATATCTCCTACCTGAGCAAGTGGAATAGCACCACCATGAGTACGTTTTAGAAGTCCTTTTTCTTCTAATATACGAAGGTCTCTTCTAGCAGAGTCTACTGAAATACTAAATTTTTCTTGGATATCTCCAATAGAAATTCTTCCTGATTCATTAACAATCTTTAAAATAGCTTGATGACGTTCTTCAATAAACATAAATCAATCTCCCCTTTGTTCTGATGTATAGAAAGAGTTTATGTATGTCGACCTACATCCTCTTTATGTAATGAATATAATCCTATAATTCTGAAAAGTCAAGCAAAAACATTAAAAAACACGAATAAACATTTAAAGAATGATGGGTAAAACGTGAATAAACATTAATACCGTGTAGATATAAGGTAAAATAACTAAAAAACTTATAAAGATATTGTGAATGTGTTAATAGATTCAGAAAATTTGTCTATAATAGTAATAGGACTACTGTAATAAGAATTAGGAGGTAGAGTATGAAGATTTTAATTACTACAGATGCGTTTACACCCGTTGTAAATGGGGTAGTAACTTCTACATTAAATCTATACAAACAACTCAAAGAACATGGTCACGATGTCAAGATACTCACATTAGCTCATGGAGGCCCTTCTCATGTGGAAGGAGATGTTTATTACATTAGTTCTTTTGGGGTGAATATTTACCCTAATGCCCGTGTAACAGTAAAATTTAGAGATCATTATATCCGTGAGATACTGGAGTGGAAGCCAGATGTGATTCATAGTCAAACAGAATTTTGTACCTTTTTATTTGCAAGAAGAATTGCAAAAAAGTTAGATATACCAGTAGTGCATACCTATCATACACTTTATCAAGACTATACAGGGTACTTCACCAAACATGAGGCGATTGGACAGAGATTAGTCATTGGCTTGTCTAAAACTTTATTGAATCATGTAGATGGCGTTATTGTGCCGACTGAGAAAACAAAACGTATTTTAGAAGGGTATGGCATTAAAGAAGACATACAAGTTGTTCCGAATGGGATTGAGCTTGATAGTTTTAGAAAACATATTACACCAGAGGAAAAGATTAATCTTAAGAAAAGTTTAGACATCGATTTATCTCACCGAGTGCTTGTAACAGTTGGACGGTTAGGAATTGAGAAAAATGTGGATGAACTTTTAAAGGCTATCAAACTCTACTTAGAAAAAAGACAAGATATTACGCTGGTGATTGTAGGAGATGGACCACATAAAGAAGCACTAGAAAAACGTGTCGAGGAATTAGGTATCGCAGAGCACATTAGATTTACAGGTATGATTAATGCTAAAGAAATTTATAAATACTATCAATTAGGTGAGGTATTTGTAAGTGCTTCTAATAGTGAAACACAAGGATTGACTTATATTGAAGCATTGGCTAATGGTGTACCAATTGTATGTAAACAAGATGAGTGCTTATATGGTGTATTAGAAAATGATTTTAATGGATATATGTTTACTAGTGTGGGAGAAATGGTAGAGAAAGTGAATAAATTATTAGAGGATAAAGAACTCTACCATAAGATTAAAGAAAACACAATTTCTAGTGTAGAGTGCTTTAGTAGTGAGTTGTTTGGGGATAGAGTAGAAGATATTTATATGAGAGTTGTACAGCAGACCGAAGAAAATGAGCATAGGCATACATCTCTTATTGGGTAAAATGTATCAATATAATACTGTTTTTTTGAAACTACGATAAATTTCTTTTAAAGGGTAATTGCATTTTGCAATGCCCTTTTTGTAATGCCTTTTGGGTAATACCTTTTAGGCAATGCCTTTTGGGTATGGATTAAAGAATGCCAAGCAAAAAACGATATATATTGAAACATGACTATATAGGGGAGGTATGTAGGCTCATGAATATTCGTTGGAGTTCAAACGAGATGCCTTGGAAACAAGGGCAGAACATCAAAGGTGCTATAAAAGGGAAGATTAATGTTAATGGCAAAAGTATCAAATTACAGGATACAAGGAAAGAAGAACAAGCACAATCTACTGAAAAAGAGAACACAGTAAATTTAGATACACCTAAATCTAGGGAAGATACACGAAAGCAAATGCTTGAAGAAGCAGTTAAACGAATGCAGGAAGAGTTATGGGGAGAAGACTCAGAGGAACGATATTCGGAGATTCTAAGGAAAGCAGATGCTGGTGAAGATCTTAGCGAAAAAGATATGGCATATCTAAGATCAAAGAATCCTAAATTATACTATGAAATTAAAAGTGAACAGATGGTTGAAAAAACTTTTGAAGAACGCTTGAAGCATTGCAAGACAAAAGAGGAAGCTGAAGATGCTTATATAATGACCTTAGATAGTGTGGGGCATATGAGTGGGATGAAAGGGGAAGGCAAGATAAAGCAAGATAAGCAAAAATACAAGCGATTAGTTAAACGAATCAATAAGGTATGGCAAAAATACAAAAGTAAGAAGCTTGGTAAGAAAGATGAGAAACCAAAAGATGTACAGGTTGTGCAAGAAGATACAATAACAAGACAAGCAGTAAAGGTATTTGAACAATTTCAAGATGTAAGCTATGGAGAAAGTATTTACGACGAACAGGGATAAAATAAAAAAAGTTTAATAAACTGTAAAGACTATAGTTTGTTATAGAAAAAATCTATAACAGACTATAGTTTTTTTTAGTTACAGTACTAAGAAATTTTTGTGATAGTATGGAGACAGATAAAGTTACGGGAGGAAATAGTGATGAGAGACGAAACTAAATGCTTACATGCAGGCTATACACCTAAAAACGGAGAACCAAGAGTAATGCCAATTTATCAAAGTACAACATATGTCTTTGATTCAACAAAAGTAGTAGGAGATATTTTTGACGAGCCAACACAAGCTGTGATTTATTCTCGTTTTGCGAACCCTACAGTAATGGCAGTAGAAGAAAAGATTAATGCGCTTGAAGGTGGTGTTGGGGCAATGTGTACCACTTCAGGGCAAGCAGCTAATTTACTTGCAATTTTAAATATCTGTAAAGCAGGAGATAGTATTGTAAGTACAAGTCAAATCTATGGCGGGACAATCAATCTTTTTGCAGTAACTCTTGAAAAACAAGGCATTGAGTGTATCTTTGTAGACCAAGATGCAGATGAAGAAACAATTAGCGCAGCATTTAAAGAAAACACAAAGGCTGTATTTGGTGAAGTCATTGCCAACCCAGCAATGTGTGTATTAGATATTGAGAAATTTGCGCGCGTAGCACATAAACATGGCGTACCACTTATTGTAGATAGTACATTTGCAACACCAATTCTTTGTAAACCATTTGAGTTTGGAGCAGATATTGTGACACACTCAACGACTAAATATATGGATGGTCATGCAGTTCAAGGCGGTGGTGTCATTGTAGATAGCGGTAACTTTGATTGGACAAATGGCAAATTCCCAGAGCTTGTGGAGCCAGATGAATCTTATCATGGTATTAGCTATACCAAAAATTATGGAAAAGCAGCTTATATTGTGAAAGCAAGAATGCAGCTTATGAGAGACTTTGGGTGCTATCCAGCAGCAAACTCAGCCTTCTTATTAAACTTAGGTCTTGAAACATTACCACTTAGAATGGAAAGATATTGCGAAAATGCACTCAAAGTAGCCAAATACTTTGCAGCATCAGATAAAATTGAAGCCGTTATGTACCCAGGACTAGAAGGAGATAAATACTATGACCTTGCACAAAAATATCTTAAAGGTTGTAGTGGTGTAATCTCTATCATCGTTAAAGGTGGAAAAGAAAAAGCGATTCGATTTATGGATGGCTTAAAACTTGCTTCAAACGAGGTACACGTAGCAGATATTCGTACATGCGTCCTTCATCCAGCAAGTGAAACACACCGTCAATTAACAGACGAACAACTTGTGGCAGCAGGCATCAATCCTGGAATGATGCGTTTCTCTTGTGGTCTTGAAAATGTAGAAGATATTATTGAAGACATTGAACAAAGCTTAGCACAGCTATAGTTTGTTAAAATATATTATTCAAACATGAAATCAAGGATTTATACTCATATGTCATTCAAAATAGGATATAAGTGTAACGAGAAAAAATGTATGGAATTGAAATAGATGACAATAGAAGATAAAGAATTTGTTATGAGTATTGATTTACATGTAAATAAAAAGAAAGTTTATGAGAAAAGTAGTATAATCCCATCCCGAGTATACTTTGATATGCTTGGGATTTTTTTATTTTTAGGCAAATAAAAAGCTACTAGAGATTTTGAATCTCATAGCAGCTTAGGGTTAGTATTTTAAATATTGCTTTTTATTAATGATTTATAACTGTAATCTTTTAACCTTATCTAGGCTTAGAATAATTGAAAAGATTAAAATAGCAGTCATTGAAAGGGCTACACCACTCATGACAAAATCCACAATACTCATAGAGAGTGCATATGCAGTAATGGCTACGATAAAATAAATGATTTTCCATTGTTTAGAAGTTACATTAGGATATTTTGCATAAAGCTTATTAAGAATTTGATGAAAACCTGAAAGAATGACAAGATCTAATCCAATTGAAAATGCAAGGAAGATTAAACAGCTTATAAGTGAATCATACACAAAACTATATCCTGGCATCATCATGAAAAAGAGACAAACAAGAAGTATAGCTAATACGACTTTAAGCCAAAAACTTTTTGATTTGAAATTTGCAAGAAATGATTTCATATTTTATGTCCTTATATTAAGTATTAGTTTTCTATTGATGATTAGATTATACCACTTAAAAGATGTTTTGTACAAAGTGAGTTACTGGCAATAAGTTGATTAAAAAATTTAGTACACTAGTAGAAATTATGAAGGTGCATTATCTTATAGATAGAGACCAGAATAAGCAATTCGTCTATAAATAGATCTATAGATGATAAGCAGTTGGTCTGTAAGATATACAGATGATAAGTAATTAATCTGTAAATAGGCATATAGATGGGAGAGAGTAAGGTGAAAGCGTATATTCAAAATAATAAAGAAGCATGGGAAGAATCTTTTGAAGCAAGTAAAATAGGATTTGGAAGTAAGGATTGTGATAGACTACAAAATGAAGTATTTCCATTTATACATAAGGATTTGAAAAAAATAATGAGTGAATATAATCTAGAAGGAAAACATATTGGGCAGTTCTGTTGCAATAATGGGCGAGAACTTTTGTCTATCATAAAAGGAACGGGGGCACAAAGTGGCGTAGGATTTGATATTGCAGAAAATATCATTAATCAGGCAAAAAGCCATGCTAAGGAATGTAAGATACCATGTGAATTTGTGAATTGCAATATACTTGATATAGAAGAAAAGTATGGTGAGCAGTTTGATGCTATTTTTGTACTAATAGGTACGCTATGTTGGTTTGAAGATTTAGGAGAATTCTTTGAGAAAGTCTCTAAATGTCTAAAAAAAGATGGACATCTGTTTATACAAGAAGGGCATCCATGTACCAATATGTTAGCAGTTAATGGTGAGGAAGCATATGACCCAGGAAATAAGATGAAAATTGCTTGGTCATACTTTAAAGAGGAACCTTTTGTGGATGATTGGGGAATAGGTTATATGGTAGGAGATACGATAAAATCTAAGCCATTTACCAGCTTTGCGCATAAGATGTCTGATATTATAAATGGAATCATTCAGAGTGGGTTAAAGATTAAACTGCTAGAAGAGTACGATTATGATGTTACTGGTGAGTTTAAAGTAATAAGTGGAAAAGGATATCCATTATCTTATATTTTGGTGGCAGAAAGATAGATATGGATAAAGAAAAGTGATAGTATGAGGGATTATTGCATTTCGCAATAATCCCTTTTAACCATGTGAAGTGAAGTTTACAATGGTGGTAGAAGAAAGTATAATAACTAACATCTATACAATAAAAATTAATAATGGTATTAAAATAGATTGATATGTAAATAATAAAAATAAAGGGGTGAATGCTATGAAATGGAGCTTTAACAAAGAGGAATTAGAAAGAAAGCTAGAAGAAAAATTACATATGCCAAAGATTCATATTCTGAAACTTATAAGTGATTTAAACTACCTAGGGGATACAACATATTTTGATAAAATCAATTATATTATTTTGTTTGGCTCCTGTAGTAAAGGTATAGCAACACTTCAAAGTGATATTGATTTATGTGTTATTACAAGTGAAGTATTAGATAAGTATGAAATAGTAGATTTAAGAATGACTTTAAATGACGATACTAGATTCCATGTTGAAACAAATGTAGTAGTAATTGAAGAAAAAACATATATAGAAAATTATTATGAGCAACGTTTATATAGAGAAATTGGTGGAGGTATACAAATTTATCATAAAGGAGGTGTACAACATGAAAACATATAGAGATATAGCTGAGAATGACTTATTATGGGCAAAGTCCAGTATGAATATAGGTGATCAAATGGGACAATATAATATGGTCGTTGTTCAGGCACAACAGAGTGCTGAAAAATTCATGAAGGGATTCATCAATGACTTTATGAATGAAGGTGGAAAACACGATAAGGATTTAGTGACTCATAATCTAAGAAAAATGGCTTTATTAATCAATGAGTTTGTAGGAGAAAAGATACTTAACCCTATAGAGTGTAAGTATTTGGGTGATTGGTATTTTGATGCAAGATATCCAGGAGATAACTATACAGAAGTTAGAGATCGAGAAGAAGCAGAGTATAGTATTCAATTAGCTGAAAAGATAAGAGATGCTTTATATGAACAAATCAATAAAATAAATGCTCAACTTATCAATCATGATAAAGGATATAATTCGCAACAAAATCAAATTCAGTTTGGTAGAGAATTGTAGAGGGCTATTTGTAAAGCTTTCAAGTAAAAAATAAGCTGTGACAAAAAGCATAAATCACTTATAGAATTGAATAAGTAAATTTTATAATAATGAAAAGGAGCGATAAAACGGATTAAATTTTGCGTTTTATCGTTCCTTTTAGCTATTTCTAGTCTAATGATAGCAGCTTTTTTGATAATATATCTATGCTTTAAGCCATTTGCAAGATTTCACACTATATAGAGGCAGGAAAGGAATTAAAATAGGCGTTTTAGCTTTATATTTTTTATAAGCTTTGAGCTGGCCATAAGTCTCATCTTGGCGGATTTCCAAACGTCTTGTGCCACTAAGCATCACATAGAGAATGCCTATATATCCGATTAGCGCAATAATCCATTGACCTATACTAATTAAAGAATCAAATCCTGTAATAAGAACACCTGTCCATAAGACAATTTCGCCAAGATAGTTTGGACAGCGCACCCATTTATAAAGCCCTGTAGTACAAAAAGTATGAGGGTCTTTCTTTTTTGACTTGGTTTTCTGCAAATCTGCGATGGCTTCTAAGGCGACGCCACAAGCCATAAGTACTAAACCGATATAAGATGTAAGCGTAGCTTGAGTTTTGTTATACAATCCAAAAAAGATAGGAGATACTTGAGTAACATATAAAATGATGCAAGGAATCCAGATAAAGGTTTTAGTAAGAAGATTCATGGATTCATTATCTAAAGAAATTTGAGATAGAACCTTTCGGTAAACCTTATTTTTTGCTTCTCGAATCAATAAATAGCTTGCTAGGCGTAAACCAAAGAAAATCAAAATAAGACAAGCAAGAATGGTAAATAAAGAAGAATGTTTGAAGTAAAAGAGTAGAAAAATCCCTTCGCCTGCAATCGCTAAGCCATAGCCTATTGAGAAAAAATAAAGGAACTTATAAAAACCACAACTGCATAATAGTGCTGCAACTAAGAAAAGCATACCAAGTTCGGATGTAAATACCATTTTGGAATCCTCCTTATCTTAAAAAGTTTGATGGGTGAGAAGTCTTCTATTATAACTATTCTAAAGGGGGATAAAATATGAAGTAAGTTATCCTAAGATAAAATGTGTATGTTGGGGAAAAGTTGAAAGGCATTAAGCCTATATTGTGGATAGATAAAAAATATTTTAAAACCATAACTTTATAAAAGAAACAGAGTCTATATATGAGAGAAACAGGTGAAAGGAGCAGATGAGAAAATGAAGCAGTTTTATAAGGAGAATGGATTGATTAATTACCTACACGAGCTAGCACAACGAGAAAAGATTGCGGTTTGAAAATTTAGAATTTGAAGTATATAATAAAGAGAAATTTTATAGACAAGATATTTTATAAACTAGGGGAAGGTTGGAGTATTGTATGGGTTCTATATATGACGAATTAGTTACTTGGGAGAAAACAGAAGGAAAAATACTATTTGATAAAATGCGTTTTAGAAAGGATGCACAGGTTTTAGATTATGGCTGTGGCTATGGACATTATAGTGTGGCATTAGCTAGAGGGCTCAATGAGTTGGGAAAAGTTTATGCTGTGGATGTTAAAGCAGCTTGTTTAAAGGAACTTAAAGAAAAACTTGAAGTAGAGCAAATACAAAACGTGGTGGTTCAAAAGGGGAATAAGGACTACACACTAGAGTTTGAAGATGAGTCTTTGGATGTGGTACTATACTATAATCTTTTACATGGTGGCGATGGCAGTCATAAGAAAAAATTATTGGAAGAGGCATATAGGGTGCTAAAGAGAAATGGTGTGCTTTCTATCTTGCCATTTCATTTATCGAATTTTAGAGATGATGAAGGAAACAAAAAGAAATATACCTATGCACAATTAATCCATGAAGTAAAAGACTATGGCTATGAACTTAGTCAAGGTGAAATGATAGAGGGAATTAATTTTGAAAAATGTCATAGTAAATATCAGCTCAGCAAGGGCGAAGTACATATAAAGGAACTTGAGAGAGCAGAGATTCTAAATTTTATAAAGTTATAGGCAGGATATCTAAAATAAGATGAGATAAAAGATATAGTAAGGGAAGAGGATTATGGTTAGAAATTATAATATAAATGATTTGGAACAGGTGATGCAGATTTGGTTGCAGGCCAATATAGAGGCACATGATTTTATTACTAAAACTTATTGGGAAGGTAATTATGAAATGGTTAAGGATATCATGCTTGCTGCAAAGGAGTTAGGGATCAATATATTTGTAGTTGAACAGGATGATGATATTAAAGGTTTCATTGGTATAAGAAAGGGCTACATTGAAGGCTTGTTTATAAAGAAAGATAATCAAGGACAAGGCATGGGACGTGCATTAGTTGAACAAGCTAAAGAGCGTTTTGATGAACTTTCACTTAGTGTGTATGAGAAAAATAAAGATGCCATTGCCTTTTATCAAAGACAGGGATTTGAAATAGTGAGCAAGGGATACAATGAAGAGACGGATGAGATAGAATTTCTAATGAAATTTAGAACAAGAGAAAAGATATAGAAAGAGAATAGGAGAAAAGAGAAGTTATTTTGGATATAATCCTACTACAAAAAAATGGGAAGCTGTAGGATATAAATATAGGCTCTGTTAGACAAATCTGTTGATAAATAGAAATAGGACTTCCAAGGTGGGGGTCCTATTTCTATTTAAAATAACTATTTGATATTTATTTAGAATGTATTTTCTTTTGAGTTAGGTAATACAAGGCATTGTATAAAATTATTATGGAAAAGTACTAGGGGGAAACGTATAATGAATGTATACCAATTTTTACAATAAGGAGCACAAAACATTGGCAGCAGAGAACAATTTATTAGACGAATTTAAAGGGTTAATAGAAGCAATTTCTTTAGAGGTGCTTAAAGAAGCACAGATGAAAGAGGTTGCAAAGGATGTTGTAACAAGAAGCTATAAGGCAGAGATTGCAGATGCTCTTGAAGAGATTAGTGCTGAAGTTGAAAGAGTTAAACATAAACTTCAAGGTTTAGATTATATATCAGAAGAAGAAATTAAAGCTTTAGTTTATGATGTGTGTGAAAAACAAGCATCAGAGATTAAAGAAAGTGAAGAGCGTATTAAAAATATAGTGAATCAAAGCACGCAGGAACTATATATCACTAATGAAAAGCTACGTACTGAAGTGTCTACTATGAGTGAGCAAGTGGATGCACATATGGAGAATATCGATCGATTATTCAAAGAGAGCAGTAGTGTGATGGGGGAAAGTTATAGAACACTTCAAGAAACGGTTGCAACAAATCAAAAAGCACTTAATGATAAGATTCAAAAATTATTCTATGTGAATTTTGGTTTAATGGCAGCAGTTGTCGGTTTACTTATTTTTATTATTGCCAGAGGTAATTAATTATGGCGATTCACGAGATAGCAAGTAAACTGGTAACTTTTTATGAAAAATTAGAAGCAGAAAAAATTAATAGAGAGCGTTTTTATATAAAGGGTAGGTTGGAAGAAAAGATTAACCGCATTGAAGCGGCTATTGTTCCGCTCGTTACATCTGATAACCAGTCAGAAAGAGAACTACAATGTGTGGAGGAAGTTAGCCAAGGGATTAGAAGACTAAGAACACTAGCAAATAAGTTAGAGGATAAGTTTTCTATCTTTGTAATTGGGGATGGAAATGCTGGGAAATCAACAGTTGTTAATACATTGCTAGGTAAAGAAGTAGCAAAGATGAAGTTTGACCCAATGACATGGAAGATTGATGTTTTTCATGATGAAATATCAAAAGGGGTGCAGCTTGTAACCTATGATAAAAAGGGAAATAAGGTAAGCACTTTGTCTAGTGAAGATGCAAAGAAACTTATTGAGGAAGAAGAAATAAAACGTAATGATTCCATACATAAGATTCAATCGAATATAAAAGAAAAAACAGAAGCAATTCAAAAAATCTGTAAAGCACAGCATATTCCTTTTAGAGAAGTAGCAGACAAGCTAGAAGATTACAAAGAGCGTCTTTGGAGAGAGGATTTGTACACTTCAGATATTATAGAGGCGAAATGGCCAGTAGAGACTAATGAGGTGCTTGCAAACTTTCAAGTGGTAGATACACCAGGTCTTAGACAAAATCGAGTGGCGAGTGCACTTCAAGAGTCTATCAAGAAGTATTATGATGAGGCCGATGGGATTATATGGGTTATGGATATGAATAAGATTGCTATGAATTCAACCAAAACGCATATCAGAGAAATAGAAGAAGAGTTATTTGGCAAGACAAAGGCTTGTCAGCGTAAAGAAATGCTAGCACTTCTTAATAGAAGTGATTGTATACGCAGTGAAGAAGAGAAAGCACGCATCTTAGAGCAGGCTTATGAGATATATGGTGAAGAATTTAATAGTATCTTACCATTTTCAGCAGCGACTGCACTTAAAGCAAGACTTGAAGGTGATGAAATGCTACTTAAACAAAGTGGTTATATCGCCTTGGAAGATTATATCAATATCCATTTCTTGAAAGGGGCAAACCAAGTCAAAACAGAGAAGCTTTTAAGTGAAATTCAGCGAGAAGAAATGAAGTTTCAAGTTTTACTCAGCTATTATATTCAAGAGCTTGAAGAGAAACTTAAAGAGCATATTGCACGAAATAAAGCGATTTCAGAGGCTTTTAAAAAACTTCAAGAAGAAAGTAAAGTTCAACTTGAAGATATGATTTTAAGCTATGAACATATGGTTTCATCTCATATTGAAAAATTCACAGAGGCATTGTTTGAAATAGATAGAGATAAAGAGGCTGTTATGAATGAAGAGATTTTTAATGTGGCAGCTATTGAAGGAGAAGTTAAAGAATTACTTCAAGTAATTTTAAAACAAGTAGAGCGTATTCAGTTAGAGTATGTGGATAAGCTGGAACTCAGAAAAGTTACAACGTATCCAATGCAAGATTGGGTGGATACATTTAGTATAGAGAAATATTTTAGCCTAGTTGAAATGAACTTAGGCTTAGAGAAGGTAGAAAATCATCCGCTTAGAAAACTAGTTAGTAGTATTAGTGCTGTAAAGAAAATGGTAGACAAGCCATATATCGAAGAGTGTAAGGAAAAGCTCTTTGAAGGGCTAACGCAATTAGTAGAAACAATGACACATCATTTAACAGAAGAATTACAAACAAGTTTATTACAGGAGCAAAAGCAGATTCTTGAGATTAGACAAAATCAGTTTGACGGAATTTATGGAAATGATAAGGTACGCATCAATCAACTTTATGCTTTAAAAACAATAGATAAGATATTATCACAGCCAACGAGAGAAAGTACGATAATGGATTACATTAAAGGGAATGGGTGATGAAGAATGGAACAATATATAGATAAGTTACACGAAATCATGGAGGAAGCACCTGGGCGTAGTGAGGAAAGCACACTATTTGCACAGTTTCAGCCATTATTTGAAGAAAATAAAGGATGCCTAGATATTATCAGAGGTTCTCTAAATTTACCGATTAAAGTGGTTTTAATGGGTGAAGTTAAAGCGGGTAAATCCACATTAATTAATAGCATTTTAGGTAAAAGATTATCTAGAACAAGCGTTTTAGAAGCAACTTCTGCAATCTATCATTTTTACTATAGTGAAGAAGAAGAGTGCAGTGTAATTACAAAGAATGGACGTTTTAAATTACAAGATGTGGATAAATTAGTGGAAATGCTAGAAGAAAAAAGTGGTGAAGCTGCTTTTATCAAGGAATGTACAAATATTGAGATTGGGCTTAATCTACCGATTTTAAAGCAATTTGACTTAATCGATACACCAGGACTTGGTACAGTAACGGATTCAAATGAAGAGATTACAAAACGCTATATTCCATGGGCGGATATTGTGATTTGGGTATTTAACAGCAATTATATTGGTCAGCAAAATGTGCGAGATTATATATTTGACATCAAAGGCCAAGGAAAGGAAATGATTGGTGTTTTAAATCGCATTGATGAGGTATGCGCAAGCCAAGAGGAAATTATGGCAAGTGCCGAAAGAGATATGCCAGAGATTAGCACATACATTCCATTATCAGCTTACCAAGAGTTAGAAGCTGTGGAACGTGGTGAAATAACACCAAATAATGGCGTGGCAAGACTTTTAAATGCAATCCAAGAAGAAATCGGTGAAGACATTGAAAATAAGAAAAAAGAAGTGATTACACAAAGCTTACTGGCGCTTATTGAAAGAGAAATAGGCTATCACGATGAGATGATTCAAATTAGTAATCAGGTTCAAAAAATGATTAGAGATTATGAAGGCTCTATTCATGATATTCACAAAGAAATTAGTGAAGAAATTCAAGAAAAGTTTGTTTCATGGATTAAATATGGTTTCTTAGCAGATGAAATGCGTGAGATGAACCAAAAGAAAATAAGCTTAGAGCAGCTAGGTCAATTAGAGACAGAGTATCTCTGCGAAGAGCATATTAATGAAACAATACAAGAGCGAATTCAAGATCTTTGTCAGCAATTAGAAGCGTCTTGGGAGAAAAGAGTGAAACAATTAGATGACTCTTGCCTTGAGGAGCTTAGAAGATTTGCAGAAAATCTCCATATTGAACAAGAAAAACTTTATAACAGTACGATGTTATTTAACGAAGAAAAACATGTTGAAGACATTGAGCAAATGGAAACTTTAAAAGATAACACAGTCATTAAAGATAGTTTATGGGATAGTGTAAAGATTGGCTCTGCTTTAACAGGATATATTGCATTCTTAGGACCAGCAGCAGCAAGTGTGAGTGTGGTAAGTGCTGCGCTTAGTGTATTCCCTGTGGTTCTGGCAGGTGGGCTTGCAGTAGGTTATTTAAGAAAAGTATATGATAAACACAGTAGTAAGCGTGAAGTGGAGGCTTACCAAGGTGAAATCAGCGAAAAAGTTAAAGGAATCAGAGAGATTTTAATGGGCTGCGAATTAGTGACAAACAATCACTTTGAAACATTAAGTGGACAAGTAGAAGAGCAGCTTTTAAATCAATTTATGAATCAAAGCGCAATGAAAACACCTATAGAATTAGAGGGGTTAGTAAAACAACTAGAAGAAGGCTTAGAGCCATATAAGATGTTGGAAAAAGAGCTTGCAGAAACATTAGAGAAAACTCAAGCTATTGAAGAAATAATAGATTACAAAGATTTTAATATTGATGATTTGTTGGGGTAGAAAGATATGGATATATTAGTATTAGATGCACCTATGAAGTTTATTCATGGGAAAATGGTTGAACAAGGGGCAAATGAATGGTCTAGATATTTAACAAGTCAATTTAATCCGATAGGGAGAGGAACACTATATAGCGAAAGTTTCGATAAAGAGCAGGGATTAAAGGTTTATTTATATAGTGCCACCATTACATTAGAATGTGTTGGTGAAAGTAAGGGTTATTTAAAAGTTGTCAGAGCAGAAGATACAGATGTTTTGATGTATCATAAGGCAATTGAAGAAGGAAAATTGTTAGAAGAAAAAATTACTTTTGTTCCAGTTTACAAATTCCAGTATATCAATGGAAAAGAGCACCATGATGTGGAACGTTTTATGCAGTCAGAAAAAGAGAAAAGAGACTTTGCAAATTACGTAAAATTATGGCATAGCTTTATGACAGATGGTCATAAGGATGAAGAAATAGTACAAGCGGTCATTGATCAAGTGGGTCAAGAAGAAGCTTTAAGATATTTATATGAAGGCAAAGCAGCTAATAGCAGTATGCAAGACTTTATGCCAACAGTGGAAAAGCTCAAGCCGTTTGATTTAAAGGAAGTTAATCCTGAACACTTCACAAGTGGGTACGAGCTATTAAGTGAAGAGCAAAAATATATTGTTAACCAAGTATTATCTACAGAAAATCTATACTTTATTGATACACAAGGTGATACCGATGCAAAACCTTTAATGAGAGAAGTAGTGCAACAAGTAAGCGCACAAAATCAAAGAACACTTATAGTGGCACCGGATTCAAAACAAGTAAAAGAGTTGTTACAAGACATTGAGGAATATTGCCATGAAGGTCATTGTAATGTGAATGGATATGATGCAGAAAATAGTAATCTAGATAGTCATAATACAGAAACTCATAACTGTAACTGTGTGGTTGAAGTGACTCAAATTCAGTCTTCTGAAGAAGGTGAAATCAGTCCATATACTTTAGAATATAAAGTAAGTCACTTAAGGAATTCTAGTTTACACAAGCTGACAGAGGAAGCGTCTAAGCATAACCGTCATAAAAAAGAACTTGACCAAATGAGAGCAGAGTGTGATACCTATGCGTATGCAGAAAAAACGATTCAGCTTATAAATCATATCCTTAATCTTTTAGCAGAGGTTGAAGAAGATAAAGTAAAACTTCAAGAAGAATCACTTGCTTTAGGCAATCAAGGGGCATCGTATGTAGATGCGCTGGAAAGGTATGCATCTATATCAGATAAAGAGCTTGAAACCTATGGCAGACTAAAAGAGCAACTCAGCACTTGTGATGACCTATATAATGAAATGCTCTGGACAAAAACATATAGAGAAACGATTGGTTATGAAGAAAATAAGGCACTTGTATTAGAATATAGCAAAGAGGTTCAAGTGTTTGAAGAAAAACTTCAAGCCTATAAAAAACAGATTCAAGAAAGAAATGCTTATGAGCAACAGTGCAAAGTTCTTGAAACAGAGTTATTAGAAGCAAGACGTCAATATCTAAATACAGCAGCCTTAAAACAAATTGACCCAAATGACAGCATTGTAGAAGATATAAGTGTACAAGAGAATATCAAAGCATTAGAAGAAAAGCTGGCTGATTTCCGCCAAAAAGGTGAAGAAACTGCCACAGGTATTATCAGTACACGTTATTTAGATGAACTTAAAGAAAAAGTTTATAAACTTAAAGAACAAGTTGAAGGCTATATGAGAGACTATAGCATAGGTCTAATGACAGCTTGTCATAGAGAAGATATGACAAAGGCGGATGTAATTGAGGTATTTAAATGTATGCAAAGGGTGGAAAGCTTATTTGAAGATGGAAGCACCTATACAACTTATCTAGAAGGTGTAGAAGAATATCTTGAACTTGAAGTAATTGTTGAAAAGAACAACCAGCTTATCAAATTACAAGAAGAAAACCAAGAGAAGATGCTTGAAGTTCTCAAGAAACAAGAAGAAATCATGAGCTTACTTGAAAGTAAGTTACAAGAAAAAATGTTTAAAGATTTTCTTGAACTTATTGAAGAGGAAGAAGAAGGGGTTAAACAAATCCTACAAGCACCATTAAGCCATGAAAGTGTAATGAGCTTAGAAAAGTTAGAAGCTGCGGTGGAGCAAAGAACCTTCAAATTAGAAATCTACAAAGAAAAAGTTGCATTCTATGATGCGATTGCCAAGCTAAAAGAAGATTGGCGTTCTAGTTTAGAAGAAAATGAAGACATGCTAACTTCATATCTTGCAGCTCAAATCAATGTCATTGGTGCGACTCACCATGCTTTAGTAGAGCATAAGCGTACAGGATTATTAAGAGATGATTTTGAATATGTCATTATCCATGAAGCACAGGATATGCCAAATTTAGAATTCCTTATTTCTTTAGTAAGAGGAAAGAAAGCTGTTCTAGTGGGAGATGCAGCCAAAGAACCAACATCATTATTTGCAAAACTATACGACAGATGCTTAAGAACGCATAAAAAAGCATTGTCAGAGATTCAATAAGAGGGAGGACGCGTATGGCAACCAATGAAAAATTCATAGAGCAGGATTATAGTAACTATTATGAAGGATATCAGTTTGTGAATGGATTAGATGCATATCTCCCTCTCGTTAAAATGGATTTAATGATGGAATACACATGCAACGCACCGATTGGAACTTTAGAAAGCTATATGTGCACATGTATTAGACAGGGCATCACAGACCGATATGGCATTATAGATGTACTCGATTTAGACGATCATATCGTTAATGATTTAATAGATAAACTCATTAAAATGGATATTGTTAAAGAAGAAGGCAACAAGCTTAGCTTTACAAAAGAAGAATATAAAGCAGCAGAGTCAATCAAAAGCCTACAACACAAAAAACAAGAAGTATCTTGGTGCTACAAAGGACTGATGAATGCAGATAAAAAAATAGATACTCATATGAAATCTATCGAACAAGCAAAAAGCATTGTCCAAGTCGTACAACAAGAGAAATGCTTTTATCTCTTACCGAATGTAGTTATTGAAGTAAGACCAGAAGAGCTAAAAGCAATCAGTCCAAAGATGCTCTATTATCCAAATCAAAAGCAAGAAGAAATTCTAGAAGTAAAGCACCTAGAAATTCTAAAAGAACGTACAGCATTATATGAACACTACAAAATTCTTTTCTATCGAGGGTCAGAAGGAGATGTTAAAGTTTTAGTTCATAGAGCAGATGAAGAGCAAAAGGTAGATAAGGCATTTACAAAAACCATCCAAAGATTAAGCAATCGCAGTGAGTTATTTAATCAGTTAAGATATACTTCACCAGACTGCGAAAAAGAGCTAGCACAACTTAGCAAGCAAATCAGCTCAATGTTTAACTTCAAATAAGCAGTAAGGTATATAAGAGGTTAACTCAGAATGGATTAATTATTAAAGCATAGTCTATATAAATCGTATAGATGGCTGTAAATGATTAATGGATTCAACAGTTGACCTCTTTTTGTTATGCCATCTAATATTTACAGGACTTGGTTATGGTGATAAGATTGAATTATCAGAAAAAAGGAAGAGGGGATTGTGTGAAGGTAATTAGTAAATTATTGATGATAGTAGGTTTACTTTTGATTTTAATACCTATCATTGGCGGGTTTTATACAAAACATAAACAAGAACAATTATACAAAGACTATATAGAAGTTATTCAACCTAATTCTTCACCCATTATACAATCTCAAACAATTGAAAAATCGCGTGCCAAAGAGAAAGTTGAGCCATTGAATGAAACACAAAACATGGTAGAGATAAATCTTAATCAAGGTCAAGTCATTGGGAAAATAAAAATAGAGAAGATTGATGTAGATTTAATTCTGCTAGAAGGCTCTAATAATCATGAATTAGGACTGGGGGCAGGACACCTTCCGAATACTGCACAACCAGGAAGATATGGGAATTGTGCCATAGCAGGACATAGAAACTATACTTTTGGCTCCATGTTTAACCGTTTAGATGAAGTTGAAGTAGGAGATGAAGTTGAAGTAGAGTTTTTGGGAGAGAGTTATACTTACATAGCTGAAGAAATCAAGATTGTGGAACCAAGTGATCTATCTGTATTAGAACAAGATGAAACAAAAAGGTTACTTACACTCATTACATGTCATCCTGTCTATACAGGAACACATAGGCTGATTATTACAGCTACGCTCAAAGAATAGTAGGAAAAAGGGCAAGTTGATAGATTTTAAACTAAAGAATGTAAAAAATAGATTCAAAAAGAGGAAATGCTATAAAAGCATTTCCTCTTTTTATGATGTACCATAAAGTTTGAAATAAGTTGGTTGTATTTGAGACTAATTAATAAATACGGTTGTCTTAGATTCTAAGTGATCGTAGAACCATTTTGCATTATCTGCTGAGAACCGGATACAACCTTGAGATGCTTTTTTACCTAGTACCCCTTTATTTTCTAGAAGGTATGAACCTGTTTTATCAAAGATGATAGAGTGATATAGGTAAGTGGTTCCGATAAATCCGAATGCGTATTTGCAGCAGTAGCCTTTGTTTTGGCCGAAACTAGGTACTTTATAGGTTAGAGCGAATTTTCCTTTTGGTGTAGGGGTATAATCTCTACCTGTTGAACAGATAAAAGTCTTAAGGAGTGACCAGTTATTCATGGTTCCTTCGAAAATATATGTACGTTGTTCGCTGATATTGGTCCATACAAGGTATTTAGTAGGACTGCTTAGGTTTTGTGTATTGATAAAATCTTCTACTTGGATTACTTTTTCTCTATCTATAGAGTCGCCGTAGTCGTCGCGGAAGGTACGATTAGCATAGCGCATGTATTTTGTCATGAGTTGTGAGTTGATTTGCCCCATTTGGCTATTAGCTGAGTAGGTATATTCTTCACCGTTGGCAGATTGGACGATACTTGCAATATAGAATGCCTTTTCATCTGTAACAGCCATTGGTCTTTCTTGATAATCAAAAGGTGTAAGTGTATAAGTTGATGTGATTAAAACGGGTTTATTGGTCCAATAAATATCTAATACAGATACATCTAAATTGTATTCGCTTAAGTTGGAAATAGTGGTCTGTGTAGTAACTACAGGTACAGGGTCACTTGGTGAGAAATAACATATGTTATCTGTAACAGTAATAGACCCAATAGTATTTAGTGAAGATAATGGAATTAATGTTTTATTATTGCACGATAATGCTTGGGTTTCAAAATTTTCTAAGGTAACTCGTCCAGCGTATAAGTATACTGGTTGAGAAAGTAAACTATCATCAAATGTAGGGGTTGCTTGTCCATAAGTTGGAGCAGAAATGGTAACAGATCGATCTGCTGGAGAATAATTGACTGAGCATCCCAGTTTTTTTAGGTCAGATACTAAGATGTAATTTGTGTCATAAAGTTTATAAGCATTGATAACAGCCTCATCGAAAACAAGCTGTAAGTTGCTTTTTTCTAATTTTCCTACAGTTACTGTAGAATTAATTTCTGCGTATGCGTAACTAGGGATGAAGAGTAGTAAAAAGAGCAAAACCAAAATGCTTTTTTTCATGATATGTACACCTCTCTAAAATATATAATCTGATTCATATGAGTAGGATAGAAATATTATTTATAAGAATAAACAATATTTCTATCTGATTTAAATGAATTAGCATTAAAAATATTATAATATTAATAAAGTTGCCTTCAAAGACATAAAAGTGTAAGAAATATAAGCTAGAATTGAAAGAAAATTTTGGTAAAAGTATACTTGAAGTAATATGTTAAAGAGATTATCTGACTTAAACAAAGTGATTAATGAAAAGCACAAGAAGGCTAATAAAGAATTAACCATAAAGCTTAATAAAGTATGATGAAAAACTAAACACAGTGTAGAAATAAATATAGAAATCTAAGAATGAGGGTAGAGACAACATATGAAACATATATTATTAGTTGATGACAACATTTCAAATTTAAAGCTAGCTCAAAGTCTTTTACAAGATCATTATAAAATTAGTTTAACTAAATCAGGTAAGCAGGCCTTAGCGTTTTGTGAGAAACATAGACCTGATTTAATTTTATTAGATATACAGATGCCAGAGATGGATGGTTTTGAAACGATTAGACGATTAAAGTCTGAGCCGAAGACAGCTAAGATTCCTGTTATTTTTTTAACGGCAACAGCCAGTAGAGAGATTGAATCACAAGGCTTTGAATATGGAGCAGTGGACTTTATTACAAAACCTTTTGCTAAGAGTAGCATGTTGCATCGGATTGATATACATTTGCAGCTTTCGGGACAGCAGAACTATTTGGAGCAGGTGGTTAAATCTTTGCAAGATAGTATTATTAGTAATTTCTCACAGCTTATTGAGTGTAGGGATAATGAGACTGGAGGGCATGTAGAACGTACAAAGCAGTATGTAGAGGTTTTATCTAGAGAGTTGATGAAAAGAGGGGCTTATCCAGAAATACTTAATGAAGCGTACATAGAAGAATTGGTTTGTTCAGCGGCACTGCATGATATTGGTAAAATTGGTATCAGTGATTTGATTTTATTAAAACCAGGACGTTTGACCAATGAAGAGTTTGAACAAATGAAAGAACATACAACGATTGGTGCACGTGTTTTAGATAAAATGATTAAAAAAACACCTGTTTATAAATATCTAGGATTAGCTAAAGAGGTAGCATTGAGTCATCATGAAAAATTTGATGGTACAGGTTATCCTTATGGCTTAAAAGGTCATGGGATTCCGCTGAGTGGCCGTATTATGGCAATTGCAGATGTGTACGATGCCCTTATTGAAGAGAGAGTATATCGTAAAGCGATGTCACATGAAGAGGCATGTAAAATTATTATGGAGGGGAAAGGAACACAATTTGATCCTATAATTGTTGAAGTATTTGAAGAGGTAAAGGAGGAATTCCATCAGATTGCTTTAAGAACAAAGTAGCTAGGATTATATTAGGATGATGATATTAGAATATACAAGAAAATTTATTAATCAATACATTAAAAATAAAGAAGATAATAAGGTTAAAATTTTAAATATAAGTAGTGTAATAGCAACTTTTATTGCACTATTTAATTTAGGGATTTGTATCATAACGAAAAGCGATATAATATTCTTGATTTTCGGTGTATTTATGTTGACAAGTATTATTGGGATTTTTGTTTATGCCAATTGTACAAAGCAGTATAAAATATGCTCTAATTTATTTTGCATACTATTTGCCTTTATTGCGTTTCCATCTTTGATTTTGATAACGAATACAATTGATTCTGCTATTAATTATTATTATATTATTGTAATCGTTTTGCCTTTTTTACTATTAGAAGGTAAGAATTTGTATAGGTTTGTAATTGTGAACATCTTAGGGTGTATAGTGACTTACAGCATTAGTTATTATTTTATGTTACCAGGCTATCTGCAAGTATTAAGGTTTAATAAATATATACAAATTGTAACGGCGATTATTATCATTGGGCTATCGGTTGGAAGTGCTTTTTATTATCAGATGTGGATTTATAAGAAAAAGCAAAAAGAAAACGAAGAGCAAAGAATAATGCTTGAGCAAGCTGTGAATACCATTAAAGCAGCAAAACAGGAAGCAGAAGAAGCGAAGAAAGAAGCGGAAAGTACGAATAGGGCAAAAAGTGAGTTTCTGGCTAATATGTCTCATGAAATTAGAACGCCGATGAATGCCATATTAGGTATTGCAACGCTTATTAGTCGTGATGACATTAGTAGAAGTGTTAGAGAAAAAATAGAAGGGATTGAAAGTGCCACACGTTCATTGCTTTCTATTATCAATGATATTTTAGATATTTCAAAAATAGATTCTGGAAAAATGGAGATTGTAGAAACATCCTATCAGTTTTCTTCAATCATTAATGATGTCGTGAATCTGGTACAATACCGTTTGGAAGATAGACCGATAGAATTAAAAGTGGAAATTAGTGATACATTGCCATGTGAATTATATGGTGATTCGGTACGTATTAGACAAATTTTGACTAATCTTTTAAGTAATGCAGAAAAATATACCGATGAAGGCTGTATTACACTAAGTATAGATTGGAAAGAGCATGAAAATGCAGCTAGACTTCTTATTAAAGTAAAAGATACAGGAATTGGGATTAAACAAGAGGATTTAGCCAATATCTTTAATACCTTTGAACGTGTGGATATCCAAAAGAATCATACGTTAGAGGGAACAGGTTTGGGCTTATCGATTTGCCATAAGCTTTTAGAAATGATGGGAGGCGTTATTTCTGTAGAAAGTGAATATGGTGTGGGCACAACATTCACAGTAATACTCTATCAAAAAATCCTCAATCAAACACCAGTAAGAATGATGTCTTATAAAGAGGACAATGAAGAAAATAAAAAGTATAAATTTATTGCACCTGAAGCAAGAGTTTTGGTTGTAGATGATAACTTAGTTAATTTAAGAGTAGCTAAAGGTTTACTTCAACTTCATCATTTGCAGGTAGACACAGCAACAAGTGGAGAAGAGGCATTGGAGCTTTTGGCACATCAATATTACGATATTGTGTTTATGGACCATATGATGCCGAAATTAGATGGGATTGAAACAGTTCGTATTATTAGAAAAGAGAAAGATAAATATAATACAGAGATTCCGATTATTGCCTTTACAGCCAATGCTATTTCGGGTGTGAAGGAAATGTTTTTACAAGAAGGGTTTAAAGCATACTTATCTAAACCTATTGAATTACAAAGACTAGAAGATATTTTATTAGAGTTTTTACCTGATGCACTGATTAAACAAAAAGAAGAGTTTAAAGCAATAGCACCTAAAGGGAAAAAATATAACAGTGCACGTGGTATATCAGAAAAAATGATAGGCCTTAGAAAAATCAAGGGAATTGAAATTGAAAAGGGAATGAAACATGTAGAGTATAATGAGGATTTATATATTGAAATTCTAAAAACCTATTGCAAAGAAACAAGTCGTTTGATGACAGAGTTACTTGAAAAAAATGATATAGATCTAAATTTCTTTAAAACAGTGGTACATTCTATTAAAGGGAGCAGTGAAAACTTAGGAATAACCAAAATTGCTACCTATGCAAGGCGTTTGGAAAGTGCAGCACAGCTGGAAGATATAACATTCATACAAGATAAATTCTTTAATTTTAAAGAGCAATTGGAACAGATTTTAAATGATATAGAGAAGGTCTTTAATAACTTAAAAGAAAATGAAATGCAAGAAGAAAAAACGATGCGGGAAGTCTTGGATTTGAAAAAAATTAAAAGACTATATAGTGGGTTTGAAAACTATGATATAGATAGTGTGGAGGCTGTTTTGAAGGAGTTTGAGCAGTATCGTTTCCCACAACAGATTGAAGAGTTTTTAGCATATCTAACAGAATGTGTGGAACATCTTGAGTATGAAATGGGAATAGATGCAATTAATCAATATTTAGCAACATCTCATAAGGTGGTAGAGTTATAGTTAAAAGTCGGTGAGATATTTCCGAGGGAATATCTCACCGACTTTTATTGTGTCCTTGGTACAGTTATTTAATTATAGGCTAATAAAATTATGAGTTAAGGATATTCATAAATTCTTCGCCTGTAATGGTTTCCTTTTCTAAGAGGTAAGCGGCTAATTCATGGAGCTTATCATAGTTTTCTCTAAGAATTTCAATTGCTTTTTCATGTGCCTCACGTACGATGGTAACAACCTCTTGGTCGATGCGTGTAGCTGTTTCTGGTGAACAAGCAAGAGAGGCATCTCCGCCAAGGTATTGGTTGGATACAGTTTCTAGTGCCACCATATCGAAGTTTTTACTCATACCATAGCGTGTAATCATGGCACGAGCCATCTTGGTAGCTTGTTCAATATCATTAGCAGCACCGCTAGTGATTGAGTTAAAGATAAGTTCCTCAGCAGCACGACCACCTGTGAAGGTTGCAATTTTGTCTAGAATTTCATCTTTGCTCATAAGCACACGTTCGTTCTCATCAATCTGCATGGTGTAACCTAATGCACCTGAAGTACGAGGAATAATGGTGATTTTATGAACTGGAGCTGAATGTGATTGTTTAGCAGCCACAAGAGCGTGTCCAATTTCATGGTAAGCAATGATTTCTTTATCTTTTTTCGTAATAGCAGAACCTTTTCTTTGGTAACCTGCAATGATGACTTCAACACTTTCTTCAAGGTCTTCTTGTGTGACGATGCCACGTCCCATACGTACAGCACGGAGCGCACCTTCGTTGATGATGTTGGCAAGCTCAGCACCAGAAGCACCTGCCGTGGCTCTAGCAATGGCATTAAAGTCGACATCACTATCAATTTTAACACTTTTGGCATGAACTTTAAGGATGGCTTCACGTCCCTTTAGGTCAGGAAGTTCCACAGGGATACGTCTATCGAAACGACCTGGTCTAAGTAGAGCTTTGTCTAATGAATCAGGACGGTTAGTTGCAGCTAGGATCACAACGCCTTTACAACCATCGAATCCATCCATTTCTGTGAGGAGCTGATTAAGTGTTTGTTCACGTTCGTCATTACCACCACCAAAGCCACCATCACGTTTTTTACCGATTGTATCAATCTCATCAATGAAAACAATACAAGGGGCTTTTTCATTAGCTTGTTTGAAGAGGTCACGTACTTTAGCAGCCCCCATCCCTACAAACATTTGAACGAATTCAGAACCAGAGATAGAGAAGAATGGTACGTTGGCTTCACCTGCTACAGCTTGTGCAAGTAGAGTTTTACCTGTTCCTGGAGGGCCTACAAGTAAGGCTCCTTTTGGCATCTTAGCACCGATTTCTGAGTACTTTTTAGGATCATGTAAGAAGTTTACAATCTCTTGAAGTGCTTCTTTAGCTTCATCTTGTCCAGCAACATCTTTAAAGCGTTTGCCTGTTTGGGCTTTGACATAAATCTTAGCATCAGATTTACCAAACATCATAGCGTTACCGCCGCCCATACGTTTGCCCATGGCTTTCATCATGACTTGACCAAGTAAGAAGAAAATACCGATTGGAAGAACGAAGCTTAATATAAATTCTAAAATAGGTGAAGTTTGTACAGGAATTTCTGCTGTAAAGGTAACACCTGCGTCATGTAATCTGTTAACTAAATCTTGATCTGGCCAAATGCCTGTTTTATAAACTTTTATTTCGTTGTTATTTTCATTTCCATCTGTGTCCTTCAGAGTAAAGGTAATTTGATTATCTGCGAGAGCAACTTCATCTACCTCGCCTGCTTGAATAGAATTGAGGAAGGTGTTGTAATCCACTTCTTCAACATGTTTATCTAAAACCAAAGGAAATACAAAGGTGTTTAAGATAACAATAACAATTAAAACAATACTATAGTAATAAATTAAAGATTTCTTTGGTCGTTTGTGTTCCTGCAATAAACTCGCCTCCTTAAATGACAAATTGGATATGTGTTATATTAGCATTTGCATATAAAGTTTTAATATAGATTATCATATAAGATGGAAGATAATGTATAAGCATACTCTATAAGATTAAAAGATAATATCTAAGCATTATCTGTAAAATAGAAGGATGATATCTAAGAATATTCTATAAAATAAAAGGTGATATATAAACATAATCTATTAAATAGGGAGATAATCTATAGATATAATTTGTAAAATAGAAAAATGATATATGCAAACTTTAGAAATACATAATAATATGATATAAATCAAATATTAAGTTTAATTAAATAAGGATTATATATATTAATATGAAGAAAAATGGACTTTTCCATGCGTGCATATTTTAGCAATTAGAGAAATGAATTGTATAAAAAATAGTACAATAATTGTTAAAATTACATAAAGGTAACAATAATACACAAACAAAAAATAGTAGTTGTGTTAAAATAGTATTAGCGATATTTTGGGAAGGCTAGAAAATATAACATCATGAAAAAAGACGCAAATACATAGAAATAAGGTGGAGAAAGTGGCAAGAAAGTATAATCGAGAACAGATTTTGTCAGGAAATATGTTAACCGCAATATTAACATTAGCAATACCTGTAATTTTTAATAGTTTGATTCAGACGATGTACAATTTAACTGATACTTATTGGTTAGGGAAAATTGGAACAGAGCATATGGCGGCGATTACGTTAGTATCACCGATTCAAAGTATTGTTATGAACTTTGGCATGGGCATCACTTCAGCGGGGGCGATATTAATCTCTCAATATGTTGGTGCCAGGGATTATAAAAATGCAAAGGCAATGACCAATCAATTATTTGCATGTTCTATGATTTTCTCCATAGTATGTGGTGTGATATGTTGTTTATTAACACCAGCGATGGTACATGCGTTAGGTGCAGAAGGAAATGTTTTTACATATGGGCGTATTTATTTACAAATTGTTATTTTGGATATGCCATTTTTATTTATGATTAACTTATTTACAGCTGTGAATCAAGCACAGGGTGATACAGTAAAACCACTCATATTAAATGCTTGTGGTGTTGTGTTTAATATGATTTTAGACCCAATCTTTATGGTTGTATTGGATTGGGGAGTAGCGGGGGCAGCATTAGCTACTTTAACAGCAAAAGTACCATGTGCGATGGTTGCCTTTTGGTCACTTACAAGAAAAGCACATTCAGTTCATTTAAATATGAAAGGCTTTAAATTTGAGCGTAATAAACTGAAAGAAATTATAAGAATTGGTCTTCCAACAGCCATTGGAAATAGTACAATGCAATTTGGATTTGTGCTTATGAGTAAGAGTGTACTAGCGTATGGTTCTACAGCAGTAGCAGCATATGGTATTGGAAATCGTGTAAATGGTTTGATTAGTACAGCGTCTAATGCAATGGGCTCAGCAACAGCTACAATCGTAGGTCAAAATATGGGTGCAGGACAAGTGGAAAGAGCGGATAAAGGTTATCGTATGGCTAGAAATATGATAGTTGTATTCTTAGCTATCGGTGGTGTGATTTTATCAAGACCAGCCATTGCAAGACCTATTGTAAGTATTTTTTCATCAGATGAAGAAGTTATTCAATTAGGTATAGAATACTTAGTTGTTCTAGCAATTTATTGCTGGACAAATGGTATTTACAATACCACGATGGGACTTTTACATGGAACAGGTCATACTATGATAACCATGGCAATAGATGCATCTAGATTATGGGTATTTAGATTTATAACACTTTTTATTTGCCAAAGCGTCTTAGATATGGGTGTGGCAAGTATTTGGTACTGTGTAGTGATTAGTAACGCATTATCATCACTTGTATTATTCATTCTTTATCATCTAAAAGTATGGCAGAAAAATAATATTCAGCTAGCATAGATTGATTATATTACTTCAGATAACATGGAAATAGACTAGAAGTTTTATAATAGATGTGGCTGTTTGTCAAAGTCTGAAAAGAAAAGATAGAATGAGTGGGAAAATATACTATTATATAATACTTGAATAGTATACCAAACTAAGGGTATGCTTGAAGAGGCTATATAAGTTTTAGGATATTGGATAAAGACTTTAGAAATAAGAGTTCATCCGCAGATACTTCATTTAGCTAAGTGCTGCGGATTTTTTATGTGAAGACTAAATAGGTAAAGATATGGTAGAATCTAAGTAGACTTTATCGAGAATTCATAAAACTTAGAGATGTCAAAAGTAAACGTAAGAGTAGAAAGTAGGACAACATGAATCGTTTAGAAACTAGATTAGAGACAGAGCGTAAGCTCATTAATAAATGGCGCATTATTGCGGCAGTTTGGTTATTTTCAGGAATAGCTGGATTAAGTGCTGGACCAGAAGAAGGATTAGATTATGTGCTCTTTTGTATCGTTGGTTTTATAGGAGTAGGTATATGGGGACTCTGGCGTACTCATTTGAAATTAGAGAGAATCAAAAATGTAAGAAAATATGCACAGGTTCTAGCTAATGAACCAACAGGTGATTTGGCAAGTATTGCTTCAAGAATAGGAGTGAATTCAGAAGTAGTAAAAGAAGAATTAACGGATATTCTTGATAGAGGATACTTTAGAAATGCGCATATTAATAACAAAACAAATTGTGTCGTGGTTTGCGATAAAGAAAATGGCATCGTTACAGGACAAACATTTATATCAGTGGACATAGAAGTGGTAACGTGTAAACACTGCACAGCCATTAATAAGGTGCCAAAAGGTATGGCTAAGATGTGTGATTACTGCAAGATGCCTATTCAAGGATAAAATATAGGCGTATATGAGCATAAATACAAATTGATAAATATAGGCATATAAAATGCAAATATGGATGAATAAGTATAGGCACATATAAATACAACTAAGAGATAAAAAGCTAGATACTAGGTAGGATGAATAGCATCCAGGATGAATGCATTCAAAACACTTAGGTATCTAGCTTTATATTTTTGTTTAAGAAATGTAAATAGATTCTTTTGGTCTAATAATGTTTATTGAAGTAAGCAGTAGCTACTAAGTAAGCTATTAAAAAAACGAAGATAGGTACTAAGATGTAATAAAGCATCTCATGATTAATGATTAAAACGAGAATCATGCTGACATAAAGAGCCGCTAAAAGTGCAACTGTAGCTACTTTAATAGATTGGTTAGCAATAAGGATATTTCGTTCATCCTGATATTTTAAGCGTTCTTCTTTAAGTCTGTCTTCATTCTTAATGACTTTATATGTATAGATAATGAAAACAGCGCTACAGGCAATAAGTGCAGAGCCAGAACCGGTTAACAGACCACTTGCGTATTCTTCAATAGTAAATAAATCAGTTACTACGGAGACAATACCTACTGTGAGTGTGAAAATACCTAAAGCACCCAAAACACAAAATAGTTTAATGCGGCTATAAAGTATTTTTTTAAAGTTTTCAATACTAGTATTTTTGTTTGTTTGGAATAAACACATCATAAATTTTCCTCCTCAAGATCAAATATAAATATATCTTCAATCGTTAAATTAAAAAATTGAGCAATCTTATGAGCTAGTATCAATGAGGCATTATATTTGCCGTTCTCTAGTGAAATAATAGTTTGCCTAGTTACATCTACAGCGTCTGCTAATTCACTTTGTGTGACTTTAAGTTCTTTGCGTAGTTCGTGGATACGATTCTTCACTTTAGGACTCCTTTAATAAAAAATGTATAGTTAACTTTACAATTAAAGTATAGTTTGCTTTACATTTAGTGTCAAGAATAATTTGAAAATTATAAAAGTATGTACAAGTCAGTCATACACTCAATTTGTACTTCATAGGATAAGTATGAAAAAAGCAATATGAGGAGATAAACTATGAAAAAGATTTTAAAGGGTGTTTTATTAGGATTTATTGCAGTAATACATATTGCATTAGTGGTTAATGAAGGGTTTATTCTATACTTTATGAATCACTTATGCTATGGTACACATATTAATGGGATTGATGTAGGGGGATGGAAAGTTTCTAAGGTTAAAGCATTACTTGAGGAGCCAGGAGAAGATTATGAATTGACGCTTGAAGAGAGAGGGAATAAAGAAGAAAAAATATTGGGGAGCGATATTGAATTTTATTATGAAACTGAAAATCAGGTAAAGAATATAAAGAAAGAACAGTATCCATATTGGTGGTTGCAAGGGCTATGGAAACGTTCTGAATATGATGTGGAAGTTGAAAATAAATATGATGAAACCTTACTAGAAGAAAAAATCAATGCACTAGAATGCCTTGTTAAAGAGAATAATGTGGAGCCAGAAAATGCAGGGTTAGAACTTGTTAATGGAAAGTATGAAATTATTGAAGGAGATCCTGGAAGCACTATATTAAAGGCTAATTTAACCAGTGCCATTAAAGAAGCAATTGAAATGCAAGAAGAGAATCTTTCTCTTGAAGAGCATGAATGTTATAAGCTTGCAGAGGTTACAACAGAAGATGAGGGATTAAAAGCAAGAAAAGAAGCCTTAAATAAATATGTGGGTTCTGTCATTACATATGATTTTGGAGATAGACAAGAAGTTTTAACAGGAGAAACAATCGATCAGTGGATTGAAATTGATTATAACAATAATGTAACGTTAAATGAAGAAGCTGTGGGAAAATATGTGACTGCATTAGCAGAGCAATATGATACATTGTCAGGTAGTAGAAGTTTTAATACGAGTGTAGGAACAACTGTATCGGTATCTGGTGGAGATTATGGCTGGAAGATTGATAGAGCAGGAGAAACACAGGCACTCGTTGAACTATTAAAAAAAGGTAATCAACATATAACAAGAACACCTGTCTATGCACAAGAGGGGTATTGTAGAAATCAAAATGATATAGGTAATAGTTATGTAGAAATTAATTTATCAAGACAATATCTATGGTTTTATATGGATGGTAAGTTGATGACAGAGGGTAGTATTGTATCTGGTACAGGTAGCAATAGTTATGCCACACCAGCAGGTACTTACAAACTAGATTACAAACAAGCTAATGCTGTTTTAAGAGGGCCGGGTTATGCTTGTCCAGTAAGTTATTGGATGCCTTTTAATGGTGGAATTGGTATTCATGATGCCACATGGCGTGGGTCTTTTGGTGGAAGTATTTATATGTATAATGGTTCACATGGCTGCATTAATACACCACTTTCTATGGCAAAGACAATTTTTGGCCAGATTGAGAAAGGTATGCCGATAGTTTGCTACCATGATGCAGTGTAATCAAGGAGATAAATAAAAAACAAGATTATGCTAAAAATATATTGTGGTATAGCTAAGTTAGGTGTATAGTAAGCTAGAATTTAATTAAATATAGTACATTAGAGGGATAAAAATGAGAGATAAGTACAAAGGGATTATTTATATTTTACTTGCAGCCTTTGGGTTTGCGATGATGAGTACATTTGTAAGATTAGCAGGTGATGTTCCATCTATCCAAAAAAGCTTTTTTAGAAATTTAGTAGCACTTATTTGTGCCTCTGTGATTATGGTTAAAAATAGAGTAAGCTTTTCAGGTAACAAGAAAAATTTAGGATTATTAATTGTAAGGTCAACTTGTGGAACAATAGGGATTCTATGTAATTTCTATGCGGTAGACCATTTGCTGTTATCAGATGCAACCATGCTTAATAAGATGTCACCATTCTTTGCCATTGTGTTTAGTTATATCTTTTTAAGAGAAAAAGTAAATCTTGTACAGATTTTTTCTCTAGTAGGCGCATTTGTGGGTTGTCTATTTATTATTAAACCAAGTGCAAGCATGGAGGCATTCCCAGCAATCATTGGATTAATTGGTGGTATGGGTGCAGGTGCAGCTTATACGACGGTAAGACGATTGGGGCAACGAGGAGAAAAGGGACCATTTATTGTATTTTTCTTCTCAGCATTTTCGTGTCTTGTAGTTTTACCATATGTGTTATTTAACTATCAACCAATGACAATCGTGCAGCTTGTCTACTTATTATTAGCAGGGGTATCAGCAGCAGTTGGGCAATTTGCAGTGACAGCAGCATACTGTTATGCACCAGCCAAAGAAATTTCTGTGTATGATTACTCACAAGTGATATTCTCAGCTATTTTAGGATTTTTCTTATTTAATCAAGTTCCAGATCAATATAGTGTACTTGGTTATGTTTTAATCTGTGGAATGGCAATCTACATGTTTTTATATAATACAGGAAAAATTGGGCATAAAGAGAAGAAAGTTCACTAGAGCAAGTGTGATATTGAGTTATATTAAAAGAGAAATGGACTTGAATAAGCATAACTTAAAGAGAAATGAATTTTAATAAATAGAATCAAAAACAAAAAAGAAAAGGTAGCTTCGTGATGAGGCTACCTTTTTCGTGATTTTTATAAATGAATTTAAGGATATAGACTTGAACTTATAAGGTTCAAGTGATAAACTAAATTATTATTAAAAATATATATCATTTTAATAATAACATATTTTTAATAAAAAGTCAATGGGTTTTTGAAAAATAAAGGAGGTTGATGGAATGTATACTTGTTTACCTTTTGTATCTAAAAATGGATTTATGACAGAGCGTATTATGAAAGAGCAGGCTGTTTTAGAAGTATTAAAGTGCAATGAGGAAACACTTCAGTATCAACTAACATTATCTAAGGAAGAAGCTATTTTACTAATCGATGCAAGAAGAGATGCATTAAAGGCAACGCATAGGATAGAAATAGGTGGAGGAACAATTAATAAGCTCATCGAGCATTTTAAAGATTCGCCGTATATTTCACAGTATAACTATGTTAGCACCATAAGTGAGCTGATAGATACTTTTTATTATTTTAAAAATGAGACATTGGATGAAGTGAGTGATGATGAACTCATTGAGATGATGAAGGAATTATTTGATCAGCGTTGTTATGGAAGCATAGAACTTTTGCAGGGGAGAGAGATGGAGCGCATAGCTCATAATGTACGTTTTGGAGAAGGAGATATAACTGGTGAAGAGGAAGGTCTATATAAAGAAAATTATGATGAGTAATATGTAAAATTCAGTATCTAATAGGGCAATACTTTTATTAAATAAAGGAGGAGATAGGGTTATGCTTCAACCAATAAAAGGGAAAATGGAATTAACGAAAGAAAAACAGATTTGTATAGACGGAAAGCATGAAGGACACTTTTTTGAAAATGTACTAAGCGAGGTCATGGAAAAAGGCTATTTGCAGGAAGAGGATATGCAGCGGATTCAGATGGAGATGATACAGATTTGGACTAAGCAAATAGAAGGTTTCAATAGAGGAAGAAGCAGTTCCATTACAGAAACTAATGCAAAGAAGCTATTAGAGTCCATGTACTTTACATTGGGGTTTAGATTTCAGGTATTAGAGGATTTAGATGATAGTATTACATTATTGAGGCAGAAATCGCTAAATGAATTATTTGAAGAAGGTCAAAGTTTAATTAAAGAGCGTTTTGAACGACTAAAAGTGGAATATGAGGAATTAAAGGCTTCTTTATTAAAGACGGATAATATAGCATATAACGATACGTATAGAAAAGGGCTTGAGCCATTTTTTAAAGAATATGCTCCTGAATTTGAAAGTCAAGAATGTCCAGGAGATATTGACTATCCACTGAGCAATGACAAAATGGAGAAGTTGGGTATTGATTACATGGCGGATTATATAGAAAAATCATTGTTAGAGCATAGTTTATGTCTTAAGTTTAAAGGGGAAGAGATTGAAGCAGTACTTGAGGGATATCATAAAGGTTATAGAGATTTACTGATGAATATCTTTGAACTGGTTTTAATGAATGCGATAGGTCGTCTTATTTTGGATAAGGATTTAAATAGTTTATCCTTAGAAACATTGGAAATACAAGAGCTTGAAAAGATATTAGAAATTTTACCAACACCGTTACTTGAAAGTAAACTAATGGATAGAGGGATGGAAGTACTTAGCCAGCTAGGTTTAACTAGTAATAAGATGCAAAGTTATACAGCACAGACCATTAGAAAATATGTGCCACGTATTGAAGTAGCACTTGAGGAAGAAATGTTAGATACTATTTTTATTGCACAGAAGCAAGAAGCGCATGATAGTATCTTATATACAGCAGGAGAAAAGTTGGAGGATGAGGCGTTTAAAAAACTATCTGAGATGATTCGTGATTGCGAGAAAGTAGAGGATAAAATCACATGGATTAGAAAAAAGGTCAATCATATTGAGGACTTAAGAGATATTTTAGAGGCTGACTGTATCTTTGAAGAAGAATATCAAAAAGTATATGAGAGCTTAGGGGACCTGGAGATTGCATTGTTATTAAATACGATAAGAATCGATAAGAATGATGTGATGGAAATGGAAATGGATAGGGAATGGTTTATGCAGTTAAAGTCTTACTTAAATCAAATGCCTGTAGAAAGACAAAATACGATTAAAGAGATAGCATATAGGACGGTTCAATGTTAGAAATAATGAAAGAAATCTAGGCTAGGTGTATATGGGAATAGATAAGATTTATATAAGATTTATATTATGGTGGTAAGATTTTTTTATCAATAAAGGGATTGTTGCAAAGGCATATGAGGATGTTTATTTAGAGTATAGACTCACCAAATAGTCACGAGGAAAGTAGAGAGGGGATAAGGGATGATTACGATTCGAAGAGCTTTATATGAGGATGCAGAACATATTACTGAGATTAAGACAAGGGCATATAATAAGGAAATTAATATGTATCTTGGTAGAGATGGTGGGCCTAGAGGATATAATGAGGTGGCATCAGAGAAAGATATTATTAATCGTTTTATAGCCTATAAAATTATGTTGGAAGAAAAGATTATTGGGGCATTCTTTTTAATCCCACAAGGTGAAGAAAAAATGCGATTTGAGGATTTTGTAATTGAACCAGAATATCAAAATAAAGGTTATGGATATGAAACACTAAGGCAAGTAGAAGCAGCTTATCCTAATATTAGAGAATGGCGACTTTCTACACCTGTTTTTAGCATAGGAAATCAACATTTATATGAGAAGTTTGGCTATAAGATTGATACAAACTATAAAGATGAAGAAGAAATAGAGTATATCAAAGCAATAGATAATTGATAAGAGAAAGAATAGTAATAATGTCAGGAAAATAATAACTCGATTGACAGAAATATGGGTATAGAGTATAATGAATTTTAATAGATTTGATATATGTTTATAAATTTCACACATTACCAGAGTTTATATAATACATATGATTTCTGGTGATGTGTGAATTTTTGTTTTTACATATCGGTTTATATTTTTTAATCTAAGGAGGTACCTAACATGACAGGTACAGTTAAATGGTTTAACGCAGAAAAAGGTTTTGGTTTCATCTCTAGAGAAGACGGTGACGATGTATTCGTACACTTCTCAGCTATCCAAGGTGAAGGTTTCAAAACTTTAGAAGAAGGTCAAGCAGTAACTTTCGATATCGTTGAAGGTAACCGTGGACCACAAGCTGAAAACGTAGTTAAAGCTTAGTTTGAAATAATAATCAAAAGAAGAGCCAATCGTGTAATTTTGCACGATTGGCTCTTCTTTTTACGCTTGTTTTCGTTTAAAGGCAACTTTTGTACTTCCTTTAGAGACGGTTCCGGATTTGGACTTGGATTTTTTAGAGTCCTCCTTAGGGACGGTTCCGGATTTGGACTTGGATTTTTTAGAGTCCTCCTTAGGGACGGTTCCGGATTTGGACTTGGATTTTTTAGAGTCCTCCTTAGGGACGGTTCTAGATTTGGACTTGGATTTTTTAGAGTCCTCCTTAGGGACGGTTCCGGATTTGGACTTGGATTTTTTAGAGTCCTCCTTAGGGACGGTTCCGGATTTGGATTTGGATTTTTTAGAGTCCTCCTTAGAGACGGCTCTAGATTTAGAATGTTTGAGCTTATCCTCAGAAATGAAATTGAATTTTTTAACCTCATCAGTAGGGATGTCGCTACATTTGTTGCATTTAGATTTTGGTGTACGTGAGATGGAGTCGTATATATGAATCAGTTGGCCAATAATTAGATTGAATGAAAGTAGTGCAATTACTGGAATAACATAATATAAAAATGTGATGAGTGCCACGTTAAAGGGGGTAGAATCAGTATGCCAAAACATAAGACTTGTCCCAAGAGTCATAATGAAGATATGAAATAACATAATAATGGAAAGGGCTAGTAAAACGATTAGGCTGGTTTTGTGTAGAAGTTGCAATAGATTTCGAGTATGAAACACGCTATCACCTAATTTCTGTAAATTTTACATCATTATAGCAAATATATGCCAAGATGATAAGTGATAAAATTAACAAAATACTAGGGGTATATGGTTAGAAATTCTATCTTTCGATAATAGGCTAATACATTGACAATCAAGGGCTACATGATATAGTACAATTAAGGATGTTGGATTTAAGGGAGGGGATATAAGATGCAACCATTAAAATTTGTATTGGCGCCAGATTCTTTTAAGGAAAGTATGAGTGCCAAGGAAGTTTGTGATGCGATGGAGAAGGGAATTAAGCGAGTTTTTACAGATGCAGTTTGTGTGAGAGTGCCAATGGCGGATGGTGGGGAAGGAACATTAGAAGCCTTGGTAGATGCCACAGGTGGCAAGAAGATGACGCGGTATGTGACAGGGCCATTAGGTGAAATGATTGAGGCATCATATGCCATTTTGGGTGATGGCAAGACAGCAGTTATAGAAATGGCAAAGGCTGCAGGATTGGAGATTGTGCCTATAGATAAACGTAATCCATTATATACGACAACTTATGGTGTTGGGGAATTGATTAAAGCAGCATTGGATCAAGGTGTGAAACAGCTTGTTATTGCCATTGGTGGGAGTGCAACGAATGATGTAGGTGTAGGGATGCTGCAAGCTTTAGGTGCTAGTTTTAAAGATAAAAATGGAAGAGAAGTCGGCTTTGGTGGAGCAGAGGTAGGAAGAATAGAGACTATTGATTTAACAAACTTTGATTCGCGTTTAAAAATGATAGGGATAGAAGTCGCTTGTGATGTAACCAATCCTTTAACAGGCCCTACAGGTGCAAGTTATATCTTTGCGAAACAAAAAGGCGCTGATAAGGAGGAAATCAAACAGCTTGATGAGGCGCTTAGTCATTTTGCCAAGTTAGTTAAAAGGGAATTAGGCATAGAGATTGACAAAATTAAAGGTGCAGGAGCAGCGGGTGGTTTAGGAGCAGGTCTAGTTGGCTTTTGTAATGGGAAATTGATGCCAGGTGTGGATTTGGTAGTGAAGTATTCAGGTTTAGAGAAAAAAGTAGTAGGGGCAAACTTTATTTTTACAGGTGAAGGTAGTATCGATAGACAAACACAATATGGAAAAACCTTAACTGGTGTTGCAAAAGTAGCTAAGGCAAATCAAATTCCAGTGATTGCATTGGCTGGAAGGGTAGTTACACCGATAGATGAGCTGTATAAGTTAGGGATTTCAGCAGCTTTTAGCATCACGCCTGAAGCGATACCGTTAGAAAAAGCATTGGTGAGTAGCAAGGTGAATATGATTGTGGCAGTAGAAAATATTTGTAGGCTCCTTCAGTTATATGAAAAGTAGTTTTTTATAGGATTTAGAAAAATTGTGAGGAGATTATATAGATAAGTAGATTAAGGCCATTAATCTTAGAGAGCAAGCTAAAGGAAGTGTATGCTAATCCAATAGGCCATGATGTTGTAAATAAGCTCCTCTTGCAAATGGGGAAAAGGTGGTTTATCAGATTTATTCTAGAAGCTTTAAGGACTCTAATAGACATGACCAAACAACTTACTTCATCTGAGCGAAAAGAATTGGATATGGTCTTTTCCTTTGACCATCTGGAAACCACAGGGCATAAACGCTATGACGATTACCCATATGATTTGAACTATCTTAAAAAATTCTGGCTAAAGTCTATTAGAACCCTTGGGAATAGTTGTTGGCAGGCATTATTTATGGAGAACCATGATAACCCACGCATGATTTCAAAGAAAGTAAAGAGAGCCGCAGGAGGGCTCTCTTTTATATTGAATAGAATTATAATTTTTTGTACTGCATAATTTCATTCATACATATGATCCGTCTCCTTTCTGATTGTATGATAGCAGATTGGGGAGCGTTGTTTCTTCACATGAGTTGCAAATGTTGCTAGTAAGTTGATTTAAATTAGAGCAAAGTAAAATCCTCTTGAATATTAGTATCTAAGATTTCTTTTAGTATGTACAAGCCACGTTTTAACTCCTCAATACTACGAGGTGTAGTAATAGAAAGTCTAACGCAAGGAGTGACATTACCTGTTCCAATGGCAAAGCGTTCACCACAGTAAACTTGAACGCCAGCATTTTTGGCACAGAGTTCAAAGGAACGTCCACTCCAACTTTCAGGGAGTAGAAGTAACCTAAAGTTACAGTTTAAGTCACCTAGTACATTATAGCCATCCAATATGGAATTAACCCATTTGTTTCTTTCTATGGTCATGAGTCTTCTTTGGGATAATATTTCTTGACAAAGCGGTGACTGAATGAGTGCACAGGCTATTTCAGCATTAAGTGGAGAGACCATAAGGCTCGTAGTGTAGATGCCCTTTAATCCTTCAGTTTTACAATATTGCTCTAGAAGTTCGGCAGACATTTCATCATTTATAGAAGGAATGGCAATAAGCTGAATACCTAACATCTTGGCAGCCGTTTTAGCACCAGCAAAAACTAATGGGTCAGCACCAATCCGGTCACCAGCTTGAAAAAGTGAGGCAAAGATGGTGAATAAGGCATTTTGACCACCATTGGCTAAGAGGATTTGTTCTTCACTTACATGAAGTCCAGCTTTTTGGAGCCATAGCGCACCTATATGCTTTTGCGAAGGTGTACCTGTTGGAATGTTATATTCTAGAAGTTTTGCATATTGAAAGTGAGGTGCTAAAGATTGTGAGTCTTGATTATTTGTACCTACTTGGGAAACTGAAGAAGCCAAAAGTGATACTATAAGCGATTGAATGGCACTATTAAATTCATAAGCAGGGTGAATGGCACCCATTTCAATTAAACCGACCGCCTTCGAGGGGGCAAGCAAAGTAGAATCTACCTGAGCATCAGCGGCTACAAAGGTTCCTTTTCCAATACTAGAAGTAATTAATCCTTTTTGTGAGCAGAGTTTGAAAGCTTTGGTGATGGTACTCAAATTCAAGTCTAGAAAATCTGCTAGTTCACGTTGTGGTGGCAATAAATCACCAGGACGCAGATGACCACTTTTGATATCTTCCTCTAATTTTTGAGCGAGTGCCTTATAAAGTGGTGGTTTCATATCAGCCAAGCTTGGTTTCCAATTCATTGGATAGTCATCAAAAGAATTGACAGGCATACAATATCCTCCTTTATCACAAAATTGTATGGCATATAATCCGTTTATTGTATGGTTAATATTGTAGTGTTATAATTCTAAAAAATCAATTAATTGCTTGGTTGAGTAAAATATGATGGGATTAAACGGACTTATAATATTAGATGGTTAATTGATTTATAAATGGAGTATAGGAGGGATTAATCTATGGAAAAGCAGATAAAGGCCTTGAGAGCAGCAGTCCCACATACGGTGCCTGTAATCGTAGGTTTTTTATTTTTAGGAATTGCGTATGGGGTATTGATGAGTGCCAATGGATATAGTGCAATTTGGTCATTTTTAATGAGTTTAATAGGCTTTTGTGGCAGTATGCAGTTTGTGGCAATTGGTTTATTGTGTGTTAGCTTTAATCCAATGCAAGCCTTTTTGATGGCGCTTATGGTTAATGCAAGGCACTTGTTTTATGGCATATCGATGCTTAGTAAATATAAAGGAACAGGAAAGCTAAAAGTCTTTCTTATTTACTGGCTATGTGATGAAACCTTTTCAATTAATTGTAGTTTCACACCACCTGAGAGCGTGGATAAAGGCTGGTTTTACTTTTGTGTTTCATTCATTAATTATGCCGTATGGGCGCTTAGTAGCTTACTTGGCGGATTGATAGGGGATTTGATTACCTTTGATACAGAAGGGATTGATTTTGCTTTAACAGCACTGTTTGTGGTTATCTTTTTAAATGGATGGAAGGAGAAAAGAAATCGTATGCCGGCAGTCATTGGAATGGCATGTTCGATTGTAAGCATTTTGATTTTTGGACCGGAAAAATTTATCATACCAGCTATGATTATGCTATTAGTTGTTCTTAGTATAGGAAGAAATCGTTTGGAAGGGGAGAAGAATGTATGTACTTATCTGCAAGAGAAACAACAATCATCATCTTAGTCATTGCGCTAGGAACATTTTTAACAAGGAGTCTACCGTTTATTCTTTTTCCTGATGGTAGACCTATCCCTAAATATGTCAGTTATTTAGGCAATACACTGCCTTTTGCAATGATTGGACTTTTGGTGATTTATTGCATTAGAGATATAAGTTTTACAGGGATTTTTGAAGGAACGGCAACCTGTATACCAACAGCGATTGCAATTTTAACGATTATTGTATTACATAAATGGAAGGAAAGCACATTACTCAGTATTGCAGGAGGAACGATTGTGTATATGATATTAGTGCAAAATGTGTTTGTGATTTAGTAGGGATGTGATTTTCAGAAGGAGTAGCCTTTTTTGATGGGAAAAGTTATAAAAATAAAATCTGAAAATTTCTATAAATGATTGACAAGTGAATGACTGTTCACTAAACTAAGGTTAACACTTGTTCACTAAAGGGGGAGCATATGACAACAAAAGAAAAGATATGGCATGTTGCGTTAGAGTTGTTTTCGCAAAAGGGATTTGCGGGCGTGTCAGTTAGAGATATTGCTAAAGAGGTTGGTGTACGAGAGAGTGCGCTTTATAAGCATTACGCCAATAAACAGACTATATTGGACAGTATTGTGACTAAGATGCAAGAGAGAATTCACAGTGCCTATGTGCAGTATCAAGTGCCAGAAGCAGTAAGAGAAGATGTCGCTCAAGGTTATGAGGAATTATCAGAAGAAGCACTAGGCAGGATGGCTTGGAAGCTATTTGAGTTATATACCAAGGATGAGCTGATTTCTAAATATCGTAAGCTTTTAATGAGAGAGCAAATGCAAAATAATCAGCTTTCTAAGTTATACAGTGATACTTTTTTAATGGGTGTTTTACATAGACAAGGGTATGTTTTTCAGCAATTGGTAGAAGGCGGATTGTTTAGGAAAGAGGATGAGGAAATTATTGCATTACAGTTTTATGGACCGATTTATTTCTTGTTTCAGCAATATGATAGTTTTCCAGAGCAAGAAGAGGCTATTAAGCAGATGCTATTTAGCCATGTAAAGGCTTTTGGCAAGGGCTATCAGAAAGCTAAGTAAGTAGAGAAATAAAAAAATATAACGATCAGATGATTATTAAGAGGAACATTAGATTATTAAGAGATATAAAAGTTTTAAAGGAAGATGATATAAGCATAGTAGAATGAAGATGCATAAGAAAAGCCAAACAATATAAAAGGTTTACTAAAAAGTGCTACTGAAGAATGTATAAAGATATTTCAGGAAATGCGTAAAAGGGAATTTAGTAAAGAAGTGACGAAAATAGGATGGGATAAAGATTTAATGAAAATCATATTTGGGATGTAACAAAATATAAGGGGAAAAGGGTAGAACACATATGAGTAGGAAAAAGCTTATATTGGGTATTGTGGGAATTTGCTTAATGGGTGTAGTTGCTGTTAGGTATTCTAATGCCGTAAAAAAGGCAAATGAAAGATTTGCTGTTTATAAAGCTAAGGCGAGTACTATCGAAACTTCTTTCGGAAAATTGACTTATATAGATGAAGGGCAAGGTGCACCTATTTTAAGCTGTCATGGGATTTGTGGGGGATATGATCAGGCTTATGATACATTAGCTGACAAGGTGAATCGGTATCGTGTGATTGCACCTTCTCGATTTGGTTATCCAGGAAGTGATGCACCGGACAATCCGAGTATAGAGAAACAAGTGGAGGCGTTTGTAGAATTGCTAGATGCGTTAAATATAGAAAAGACGTATGTCTTAGCTACTTCTGCTGGTGGTACATCGGCTATTAAATTTGCTTTAATGCACCCAGAAAGAACAAAGGGATTAATTCTATATTGTTCAGGTTATCCTGCATTAGAAAAACCAGAAAAAGAAATCACTTATATGGGGCCTCCAGAATCTTTGTGTTATGATTTTCCAATGTGGTTGTTTAGTCCGTTATTTGAACCGATAATGGGAATGAATCAAGATACGATAGAAATGATAATGCCCTTTAAAGAAAAACATGAAGGGATAGTGATTGATGCTAAGATTACCAATACAGTCATGTTTAATCATCCAGAGGAATATGATTTGAGTAAATTGCAGGTTCCAGTGTTGTGCATTCATTCCAAGGATGATAAATTAGCAAACTATGAAGGTGCAATTCCTTGGGCAGAGCGTATTCCTGATTGTACATTTATTTCACTAGAAACAGGTGGGCATTTGATGGTTGGCAATCAAGAAGTTATTAATGATGCCTTAGATACATTTATAAGATAAAAGAATAGTTTAAAATACTTGTATAAGAGAAAAAGATAGATAATAGAAGATAAAATAATCTTATATATAAAAAAATACCACCTATAAGGTGGCTTGATTTAAGTACTTTGATTTTATAAATACTTTTCAATCTTGCTTTGCTCGAAGACTTGCTTTCCTAGTAGCGTAATAGCTTCTTTAGGACAATTGCTAACACAACGATAGCACATAGTACATTGATCAGAGGAAAAAGCAATTTTGTTTTGAAGTGTAATATTGTTCATAGGACAGAGAGTGGCACATTTGCCACATCCAATACATTTAGAGGCGTCTATTTTGAGTTTATCAGTATAGTGCCTTGTTTTATTGTAAAAATAGAGCCTTTGACCAAATAGACCAACAAGATGATACATAAGACCGAGTCCTTCTTGAGGTGGATTACCTTTTTGAAGGGCTAAAACAGTTTCATTAATCTTGTTTTTGGCATCAGCTACAAGCTTTTTATTGATATCTAATGGACGCTTTAAGACTTTTTCATCACCTATACAATCAGGCATTTTTAAATGAAGACCGCCAATAATATGGGCACCGTATTTTTTGAGCAGGCGTGCAGCAAGACCTGCTCCATCTCCACTAAATAAAGCCATAGTAGCTATGATAAAGATTCTTTTCCCTTCCCAAAGTTCAGCGTGACCCACTATAAAATCTCGAACAATCTTAGGAAGATTACTATATTGAATAGGGTAGCAAAGGGCGATTTCATCATGCCTTGCAAGTTGGTTAAGTAGTTGATTTTCATCAGCTAAAATGCTTTCGATTGAAAAACTTTGAAGAGGTGGCATTTTAAACTGAGTAGAATAAGCTTGCAAAAAGGTTTCAATACAATGTTTTGAGTTACCTGTACCACTAAAATAAATACCAATCATAGTTTTGCTCCTTCCTTTTATAAAATAAAAATAGATTTATATAAAATTCTATGAGATAAAAATGAGTGTAGAGCTTAGATGAATAAAGGATTTAGAATCAAGAATGTAGATTTTATAATGAAGGTTTTTTAAGTAATTAGTTGAGACTAGGAATTTTTCGTTCTATTTTATTGAGAATAGAAACAGGTACTTCACTTTTTCCTTTTGTACCAGCGAAGGTGACATTTCCAAGATGACGCATACCAGAGGTCTTAAAGAATTCCTTCATAGCATGGAGGGCACCTGTACTTTGGCCAGCCAATCGGTCAAAAGGAAATGGCGTCGTACAAGAGGTCAAGAGAAGATAACTTTGTTTTTTAGAAAGTAGAGGTTTGGGAATCATGCTTTCATTATCATTCATAATAACGGCAACGAGTCGGTCAAAAAGATTTTTGGCAGGGGCAGGGATGTTGGCAAAGTAAGTAGGGGCTGCCATTACAACAATATCGCAAGCTTTAAGTAAATCTTCAATCGGTTTAATATCATCTTGAATACAGCAAGAGCCAGTTTGTTTACACTTCATACAACCCTTGCAATAAGCAATATTTTTGTCATAGAGTGAAACAAAATGAACTTCAGAGCCTTTTTTCTTAGCGGTAGCCATAGCATGGTCTAGCATTTTAGCGAGATTTTCCTTTTTTCTTGGAGAAGCAAGAATAGCTAGCATTTTCTTAGTAGGCATTTGGGACACCTTCTTTTAATATGGATTGTAAAAGCGTTTTAAAACTATAATCTAGAAAAGCTTGTTTGGTGAGTGATATGGATTTCATAATATAGATGTGTTTTTGAGAAGCAATACGAATAATACCAATGAGACTTCCCCAGAACCAAAAGATGGTTGGTAAAATTGGGAGGTCTTCTTTTATGTAACCAGCCACGATGCCTGCTTTGATAAATTCACCGATTTCTAAGTCAACCTGTTCACCTACCTCATAAATTTCCTTGAAGATAGATGAGGTGTCAGGGTTTTCAATATCGACATTAATATCGCTAGAGATAATATCAAAATAGAGTGGTGCGGACTCTTGATAAGCCACTAATTCATAGCAGATTGCCTTATAGCGTGCAAAGAAATCGGTTTGGGTTACAAGTGCCTCATGAATACGATTATAAAGTATTTTCATACTTTCAAGGGTGAGATAATTAATCATTTCATCCTTACTTTTAAAATAAACATAAAGTGTTGCTTTGCTGTACTCGGCAGCCTTAGCAATATCGTCCACAGTAGTTTTTGCAAAGCCTTTTTCTAAGAAAAGACGCTCAGCAGCTTCTAAAATATGTTGACGATGAAATTGCATAAGGGCTGCTTTTTTTGATTCTGCCATAGTGAGTCCTCCAAGTGTGAACTAATGATTTAAAAACTAAACTAATAGTTTACAAAATAATATAATAGTAAGAATAAAAAGTCAATAAAGTTCTGAAAATTTATTAAAGATAAGGTGTGAAATGGAGTAGAATGAAGTGACGAGAGATAGGGGATAAATTCATAATCAATAAACAAGGCACAGATAACTAAAGATTGATATGCTCCCCTTAGAGTAGACAGTTTAAACAATAAAACTGTTACTTTAAGGAGGAGCATTATTTATGGAAAGAAAAGTTAAATTTTCACCTGAACAAAAACTCTGGGCAATTAATAGAATTTTAAGCGGTGAGGACTCTATATTGCATACTGCCACCTTATTAGGTTGTAGTGATGTTACAATCCATGACTGGCTAAGAAATTATCAAGTTAGTGGTATAGATGGAATTACTAAAAGTTCTAGAAATACTATATATACGAAAGATATTAAATTAGCTGCTGTTAAGGATTATTTAAACAAAGTAGGTTCATTACGTGAGATTTGTCAAAAATATAGTATTCGATCATCTACTCAACTTCGTAGGTGGATTATAAAGTATAATAGTCATGAAGAATTAAACATTTCTAGAACACAAGGAGCACCTCTCATGACTAAAGGTAGAAAAACAACTTATGGTGAACGAATAGAGATTATTCAATACTGCATTGAGCATCAAAATAATTATAATGAAACGGCTGCTAAATATAAGGTATCGTATCAACAAGTATATTCTTGGATGAAAAAATATCAGACTAAAGGAATAGAAGGCTTACTTGATAAACGAGGTAAAAATAAAGCAACCACTGAAATGACTGAATTGGAGAAATTACGTGCTGAGAATAAAATCTTAAGGGTACAAAATCGTAAACAAGAATTAGAACTAGTATTTTTAAAAAAGTTAGACGAAATAGAAAGGAGGCGATTTTAAGTCAAGTTCAAAACGAAGCCATCTATATAACTATAAAAGAAGTATTTACACAAACAAAATGTAGTATTTCAGAATTATGTGAGATTGCAGGTATTGCACGCTCTTCTTATTATAAATGGTTAAAGAGAGAAAACAGTAAAAATGAAAAGTTTAACAAAGACCTTCTGCCCTTAATTAGAAGTGCCTATGAAGCAAGAGGCGGCATTCTTGGCTATAGACAGATGACAATAAAACTAAATAGAGAGAATAACTTTCATGTCAATCAAAAACGTATTTATAGACTTATGAAACTATTAAATCTTAAGTCTGTTTGCAGAAAGAAGAAGAAAAACTATATAAAATCCACTCCACAAATTACAGCTGATAACATACTTAATCGAGAATTTACAACAAATAACTTTGGTGAAAAATGGCTTACAGATGTAACTGAGATGAAATATGGAACTGGCAAAAAAGCATATCTAAGTGCTATTCTAGATCTTGCAGATAAAAGTATTGTTTCTTTTGTATTTGGTCACTCCAATAATAATGCACTTGTATTTGAAACATTTGACTTGGCTCGTAAAAAATATCCACATGCTAAACCTATTTTTCATAGTGATAGAGGATTTCAGTATACATCAAAAAGCTTTAAGAAAAAACTTGATGAGGCAGGAATGACACAAAGTATGTCCAGAGTATCACGATGTATAGATAATGGTCCAATGGAAGCATTCTGGGGAATGCTGAAATCAGAAATGTATCATTTAAAAGAGTTTAATACTTACAAAGAACTGGAACAAGCGGTTATTGATTATATAGATTATTATAATACCTCAAGATATCAAAAGCGTCTTAACTGTATGGCCCCACTTGAATACAGGATGTATTTGCAAGGTAAAACAGCATAAAAAACTCCAACCCGATTATTAGGATTGGAGTTAAAAGTTTTTTATTATTTTACCTGTCTACTTGACAGGGAGCACTTCAAAATTAGATTATCTGTGCCTTTGTTTTGATGAATTTAATTATTTTCTGCAGGCTTGCAAATTTTAACTGGTTCAGTAACAGATAAAGTAACGCGATATAAAGGAGGATTGTTAGTTAAAACACGCGTAATGATGTTATATAAATAGAGCGTTTGATCTGAGTTGATTTTTACCTCATCTAATTCATCAACTATTTGAGGTGGTATAGGACTGTTACTAGTTAAGTTTTTAAATAATTCAAATCCTTCTTGTGTTACATCAAACCAATAAATAAGCTTTCTGTTAATACAACCAGTATAGTGTACAGCAATACGTTTAATAGGATATTGTTGATGAGATAAAGAAGTATTCACTTCAATCTTATTTTCCATATTGAGAATGGAATTAACGACAAAACTGCGTACTTTTACATAGTCATATATATTATATTGAGTTTCTTTTACGGGAATAGAGGCTTCTGTGTTTAAGTTATAATGAACATATTGAATTGTGTCAAGATATATATTGAAGTCTAGGAGATTAATACCTAGGGATTGTAAGAGTGTATGCTCTAAAGCTCTGTGAGCTATTTTGGCAGTATAGGGTTGCGTACAAAATATTTCAAGGTCATCTAGATCTAATAATTGCTGATCTTGAAATGCTATTTTATTTAAGAATATGTATTTTGCATTATCAAAAGAGTCTCTAAGTAAGGAAATGGCTTTTTCGGTATTAGAATTTTTTATTTCATCTGCCTCTTTGATTAATTTTAAACAGATAGGAGTTTTTATTAGCTCGCTAATATCTAAAGTCTCATAACAAATATCAAGTGTAGTTGAAATAGTCTTAAAGAAAGATTCAACTTTTTCATACCACTCATCAACTTCGGTACAAGGGATAACTTGATTATGCTGGATTTCATTTCGCTTAATTCTTAAGGTTTCAAATCTATCATAGCGAGGTAATGGGGGAGTGATCTTGTATTTGTCCTGTTTACATATACGGCCATATATATATTTGAGTGAATCTTCTGGTCCAAAGTCAACTTCACAACATTGAGCTAAAACTTTTACAATATATTCAAGGGTTAGATTTATACATAGGACAGCCAATGCTAAATCTGAATTATTATTAGTATTCATATGAGACTTTGCTTTGTTGAGAAATTCTTTAGCAGATATTAATCGATCAAGATATTTTTCGTTCTTCTTTCCTTTCAATGTAGGTGTAAGCATATACAACATCCTTTCGTGTGATAAAAGTAATATCATCATAATGCATTTTGTATAAATTCAGTGTCAAAAGATGTCGTAAATAATTAATAAATATTTATGGTCTATAAAAGTACCGATTTTAAATAGCACACCTGAAAGGGGCATCGCCAAATATAGGTAGATGAGTTAGGAATATAAAATATACTTTCTGTGAACAAAGTATCAAAACTTATGAGTTATGATTATAAGTTATATAGTACATAAAAGATGGAAGCAGGGAGTTTCATATCTTATATTCATAACTAAGCCGCAAAAGCATACATTTTGTGGATTTTGATTTAAACAAGAGTTATTAAAAAATTGGTGGAAATATATCTATGCTAATAATACCTTTTATAGACTTTGAGATAATCTCATAAGAAAAAAACTGCAGCCATGAATTTTCAATGGCTGCAGTTTTAGATTGTTAAATTATGATAGGTTGTACAACATATGTTTCTACATCTTTTCCATCAAAAGATTTAGTATATCTAGCTTCAAAAGCATCAGGGTTGCTTATAATTTTTTGTTTATCAAAGATAAAGAACATAAGGTGATGATCTACATAATGACATATATCAGAGCCGATTTCTTCGGTTAAATGCTTTTCTGTCATACTTGTTCTGGTACATTTTACTTCAATAACAAGGTTATATTCACTAATAAAAATATCATATCGCGTACCTGTATATCCGCCATCACCAAATACTTCAACCCGAGCAGTAGGAAATATTGGTTTAAGCAATGAAAAGAGCATTCTTTGTACATCATATTCATTACCTAGCGTTATTTTATCTAAATCGGTTTGTTTAAGGGTACCTTTTCCGTGAACACTCTTTTGATACATCTCTTCCAGATGCTTATGAAAGTTTCTGAGAATACGTCTTACAACAATGAAAGCAGATTGCTCAGTTAGTTCGTTTGCTGCTGTCTCTAAAGTAGAAATACGATTTAATAAAAGAAGCACTTTGTCAATAGAAGAAATAACCGAGATAATATCAGGCTGTTGTGAAAAAGTATTACCTTGAATCATTAGAGCAGCACAAATCCTTGGATAAATTGAGAGTGTATCAGTTTCCAATTTGACTTGCTCTTTCCATTCTAAAAACTTTTCTATTGCTAATTGAGAATCTGATGCAGCTAATTCTTTGATTTGGTTAGCAGCTGTAATAAGCAAAGTGAAGTCGGACACTATTTTAATCCCTCTCTTTCCAATTACTCCATCTTAAATAGAATAAAAATAGAGATTCTAGAACGTATAAAGCATTATCTTTACATTCGATTACATTGTAGAATGCTTTTTCTTGTTTTAAGCGTTCTTGAGTTTTACCAAGTGCATCTTTTAATTTTGTAGAGTTTGGCTTACTCAGAGAACTTTCTTTTCTAATATGTGGTGCTTCGCTTATGCCGACAATAAGAGCATCTGATCTTTTTTTGATTTCTTCTAGTGGTAATTTGGTATAAGGTGGATTTTCAGCAATGATATAGAGAAGTAATTCATAGATATCAACGCTTTTACCATTAGTTAATTGATATTTAACTCTTTTTTGACCTCTACTAGGTGGTCCGAATTTGATATAGTCTACAATGGCTTTACAATCTAAATTGACGGTTGTGATTCGGCAACTAAGTTGTAGTAGTTCATGAGTAACGGTATTAATCGATTTTTGATTTGCAGCTAAGCTTAGATTAAAGCAGATATATTGCATAAGCTGAGGAGAAGCTGCACTTTCTAAAGTCATTTGAGAAAGAATTTCTGGGCTAGCTACAACATTTAATTTCTGGAATCCTTTTTGTGGAATTTGAATTAATTCCTCATCTGTCCAAGGCTGAAGTTCAATAAACTGAATTCTTCCATTTAAATCAGGATTTTGTCTTAATGGATCATCTGAACGGTGAGGTAAAGAAATAACAACTGCTTTAAAGTTTCTACGAATGACATCTTTTAGCTGACATGCTGCCTCATACTGCATATCATCAGAAGCATAGTGAAAATCATCTAATACGAGTACTTTTTCATTGTCTACGAAGTATTTTACAACCGCATCTTTATTTACAACATAATTTTGAGTTGCAGACTGCATGATAGATTCAGCAGGCAGATTGACTGTATTGGTAGTGCCTTGTGTTCCTGACAAAGGAATCCCTGCTTTAAGTGCAATAGCACCCCAAAAGTCACCTGATTTCTCGAAGTCATTTCCATTTAGACTTACGATATTATCTAGCCCTATAACCTTTTCACAAAGAACAGTTTTTCCGGTTTTAGATGGACCAGTAATGCACACTAAAAAACCATCTAGACCTAAAGCCATATTTAATCTTTGTTCATATGAAAACATAGAGTCTTTGCTAGTACGTTCAACGTATGTATGTTCTGGATAGGTGCCAGGTTTGAAAACCTCACTAAATTTTAAGCTTGGCACTATATTCACCTTCTTTCATCTGTAATACTAATAGTATTATACACCTTTTTATACCTTTTCATACCTAATAGGTACCTTTGCTCTACAAAAGATGACCTAAATATATAATTCATCCAATAACTTCCCAGATGAAAAGACTAGTCAATTTGCCAAGTGGCATGGTATGATGGTGCAAGTCTCTTTATTGATTGATATAGTATTAAAGTTTTAGTTTAATATGTAGGAATAGAATATAAATAATAGATTTATAAATAAGTAGATAAGAAATTTTCATTAATGAAAATAAAGAATGTAAGGGGCTTATATCATCTATATAAGTAACTAAAGAGAGTCATATACTTATAGGTTATAGGTGTCAAACAAGAGTAAAAACAAGGCAACATTAAGGTATAAGAACTTACAAAGCCTAATAAATATAAGAAAATAGATGAAACAAAAGGGATAAAATTGGAGGTAGCAAATGAGTGGAGAGAACACAATCTTAGAGCAAGAAAAGCAGTATTTAAATGAAGTCATTTCTTTCTTAGAAGAAGAGATTCAGTCAAGCGGTGAGCTAGTAGACAAACAAAAAAGAGAGCTTGTAGCACTTAGAAAAGAAATGTTTGCAGGTGGTATTTCAACGGTAGACGATTATGATAGAAATATTGAAATCAGCCAATATCATACAATGGAGCGTATGGAAACTGCTCAGTATGAGCATAAGTTAGGAAAGCTTGAACAGTACAAACGTATTTTAAACAAGCCTTATTTTGCACGTATTGATTTTACGGAGGAAGAAGAATACGACGAAGAGCAAATCTATATTGGTTACCAAAATGTCATGAAAGATGGTAGCTATCAGGTTTATGTGTATGACTGGCGTGCACCGATTGCGAGTATGTATTATAGAAATGAGATTGGTGAGGCAAGTTATGAGGCGCCTTGTGGTGAAATCAGAGGGCAAATGTCTCTTAAAAGACAGTATGAAATCAGCAAGGGTGAGCTTGAATATTTCTTTGATTCTTCAGTAGCGATTACGGATGATTTGCTTCAACAAGCATTAGGAAACAATGCGTCTAGCTATATGAAAAATATCGTTGAGACCATCCAAAAAGAGCAGGATTTAATTATTCGTGATAAAGGAAATGACCTTTTGATGGTTCAAGGGGTAGCAGGTAGTGGTAAGACATCGATTGCGATGCATCGTATTGCTTTCCTTTTATATGAGCGCATGAGTGAGGGCTTAACAAGTGATAATATCATGATTATCTCTCCTAACCATTTATTTGGTGAGTATGTTTCAACAGTTCTTCCTGAGCTTGGAGAAAACAACGTACAATATAGCACAATGGAAGAGTTCTTTGATGCTTACTTTAAAGGCAGACATAAACTTCGCTCAAGAAATAGTCAGTTAGAGTTTATGATTACTAATAAGCATAGAAATAAAATTAGAAGTACAATCCGTTTCAAAGGTTCTTTAGCTTTTGTGGAGATGTTAGACCGTTTAGTAGAAGCCTTTGAGAAGGAAATTATTGAGTTTAAAGACGTTTATTATGCGGGGCAATTAATTGCTAATAAGGAAGAACTTCGTAAAAGTTTCTTAGATAATGCGATTAAAATGGCAGCAGGTCGTAGACTCAAACGTATTGCTCATGGTTTAGAGCAAAAGATTAGAGAATGTGAAAAAGAAAAACGTAAAGAACTTTTCAAAGAGCTTAAAGGAAAAGGCACTTACTTTGCAGATGAAGATATCGACCAAAAGCTAAACGAATACAGACAACAAACAGCAGATACCATTCGCAGTTTCTCAAGAATTGATATCTTTGGTTTATATATGAAACTCTTTAAGGATGAAAAACTCTTTAACAAGTTAGCGAAGGATTTAAAACTTCCAAACAATGTAGAGAGTATGAGAGCACACACAGCCAAAACATTAAGACCAGACTTCGTAAACTATGAGGATGGTATGGCAATGCTTTACCTTAAACTAAAACTTGAAGATGAGCATTTATATCCTCAAATGAAACAAGTATTAGTGGATGAGGCACAAGATTACTATCCATTACAATACAAGGTGCTTGGCGAAATCTTTAGAGGCGTGCAATACACCATTCTTGGAGATATTGGTCAAACGATTGAAAAGAATGAAGATGAAAGCTTATACGAAGAAGTAATGAAATGCTTAAATCCCAAAAAAGCATTAAAACTTAGCCTTGATAAGAGTTATCGTTCATCATATGAAATCAGCCAATTTGTACGTAAGCTAAGAGAAAATAGCAACGCTGTTATTGCTTACGAAAGACATGAAGAAATGCCAATTATTGCTCAGCAAGAAAATGAAGGGCAAATGTTAGAGTGGGTAACAGATAAAGTTAATGAATACAAAGAAAATGGTTATGAAACCATTGCGATTATCTGTAAATCTCAAAAGGATGTAAACCATGTGTATAGCAAATTAGCCAATAAAGTAGAGCTTCATAAGCTCAATACTCAATCAGAGGAATTCCACAAAGGAGCTCTTATTATGCCAATCTATATGGCAAAAGGATTAGAGTACGATGCAGTTATCGTATACGAAGCAAATGAAGAAAATTACTATGAAGAGGAAGATAAACAATTACTTTATATTGCTTGTACAAGAGCACTTCATAGACTTGCATTATGCCATACTGGAGAAGTGAGTCACTGGTTAGTGTAGAGGAATAGCTAAAGTATTTTATTCTATTAAATCAATAACGACTTGTCTAATTGGTTCTTTTATAATGTGGTCTAACCAATCCTTTATTTTTAGTTTATGCTCTTTAGAAAGCAAACTGAACTGAGTTGCAACGAGAGCAGCTCTATCTACAAATTCTTTAGAATCAACTTTTTGATCGAGTAAAAATATAGCAGATATAGTATTTTGAATAGTAACTAAATCTTTTTTGCTATAGTCATTTACATTGATTAAGATATTTTCGAAGAAACTTCTATAAGTTTTATCATGTATGTGATGAATATCTTTTTTCATAGTAATGGATAGTTTTAACTCCTTGAGATATTTATTATTAGTATAGTCTATTTAGAGGACGAATCATACATGTAGTTTGCAAAGGAGTATCTTAACCATGGGATATTGAGCATATATGCCATATGTTAATCATGATTTTGGCTATGCTAAGATAAAGCAGAAAATCAGGAGTAAACTCGTTACTCCTGATTTTTTTTAGGCATAGTTATATTTCTTTCTAAATTTCACAAGTAAAACAATTGTTACGATTAAGGCTAAAAATTCTGCTACAGAAATGGCGGACCAGATACCGTCAATTCCCCAAAAGATTGGTAGAATCAGTACGGCAGCTACTTGGAATACAACAGTTCTAAGGAAGGAGATTGCAGCAGATACAATTCCGTTATTAAGAGCTGTAATGAAGGAAGAACCAAAAATACTAAAGCCACAAAGTAGGAATGAAACGGAATAGAATCTGAAACCTCTTGCTGTCATTTCAAAAAGCTCTTGGTCATAGCCTACAAAGATTTTTGAAAGTGGATTAGAACCTATATAGGCAGCAAGCATTAGAATAATCCGTCTACTACACTATAAATAGAAGTGAAAATCATCATAACAATTGAAGGTATGACGAATCGAATTAATTTATTATAGGTAAAATGATCTGACAGTTGTATATTCATGATAAAGTCCTCCTTGAAATAAATTTTAAATGATGCGTATATAAAATGATTAAATAGAGAAATAGTATACCCATATAAGATGATTGAATAATATAATAGCATGTCCATATAAGATGATTGAAGGACACAATAATATGCTTGTAGCAAAGTTATCAAGGCAAAAAATGATATAGCAATGCTTGAGTATTAACCTTTGGCTACATAAAGAAGTCTTTGAATTTCAATAGTTTATGAGTTGTAGATTGCTAGTTATGTGCAAAATAAAAGCACCCAGGTATGTAACCGAGCGCACTCAATATTTTGAGATGAATGAACCAACCTATAAATATTTTGAAAGATGTAATGGGGGTGTTGTCATTTTTTCAGTTTCAATATCTAAAAATTGATTCAGTTTATGACAAATGGTAAGTAAAGCATACTGCTACAAATTTCGTGTTGGTGTTTACAGTGGTCTAGCCTGATTGCAACAAAGCTCCAAAACTCGGCATCAGAAAGGCCGCTGAACTTCTGGAATTTTTGATAGATAGAGTCGGTTTCTAACATTGTTTTATGAAATGCTGAAATCACTAAATGTTCGTTAGTGTTCATAGATATCTCCTTGGTCAAAATACGGACTATATGAATTAGGATTTATTTAATATATGAGATAGGAAGCGATTTGTCGATATAGCAAATATTAGAAGAAGAATGACATAAGTTCTTTAAATCGTCTGTTTATTATAAAAGGAATAGGATGATTATACGAGATATGATAAGATAGAGGAGACTTTAAAAGGGTCGAGATATTAAAAAATTCATTAGCCTAAGATGAAACTATATATTTGTGATGTATATAGAAAAACTAATCATAAACTTGAGTTATTGATCAATTTAATTTGGTTTCTCTCGAGGATTTCACATAACAAAAATCAATGAATCAATAAAATTTATAGATGTGAAATCTATATTAAGGTGATAATGTACTATAAAATGGAACGATAATATAAAAAAGGAAGGTAACAGTAAAATGACATTATTAGAAATCTATGAAGACTATAAAGAACTTAGTAAGCAGTATGTAAGCTGGTTAGAGGAATTAGTGGAAAAAGATTTTGCCGGCTATACTCAAGAAGAAATTCTACTAAAATTAGAAAGTACAAGAAATCAATTTGAGGCAATGATGGAGCAATCTGGTGCCTTAGAAATAGAAACAGAGCAAGAAGCTAACCATAAGGATTTAAGATACTTAGTAACAGATGCTTTATTTTTAGCAACGGATTTAGCTCATTTTTATAAGTATGAAGAATTAGGACGCTTTAAGATGAGAGTTTTAAATTACTTAAATAAAAAAAGACGTATAGACGTATTTGGTGGACAAACAGACCGTGGACATTGTCCAATCATGTAAAGAGGTATTCCTATTTATTGGAATGCCTCTTTTTAAGTTCAATGGTTTTGGAATAGAAAGCTTTTACTTATTTTGATTTGAAACTAACATTATACAAATCCCATTAATTTTTGAATATGTACACAGTTTTCTTTGGTGGTGAGCATTTCTAATAAGGTAAAAGCAACGTCAAAAGCAGTAGAAGGATTATATGAAGTGATAATATTACCATCCACGACAATCGGTTGGTCTTTAAGTACATGCACGCCGAAATTGGCAAGTTGCCTTTGACGTAAGCCATCGCCTAGATTGTATGTTGTAGCATTTCGACCTTGGAGAACGCCGCTTTTGGCAATAGGCAATGCACCGACACAAACAGAAGCAATAAGTTTGCCAGCTGCATCAAATTCACGAATAAGATTTAAAAATTCTTCACTATAGGCATCTTTATAAAACCCTGCTTCCTCAAATCCACCGGGGATTGCAAGGGCATCAAAGCCATCTGCCAGTAATAATAAAATTTTTTTCATTTGATTGAACTCCTTTTAGTGTGATTTATTTTATGATGAGATATAAAAATTTTAGTATGAAAGCTTTTATGCTATTTGCTAAAGAGTTTATTTGATTGAGTAG
>JAGAVZ010000001.1 GCA_017941635.1 Cellulosilyticum sp. | reverse complement strand
TTTTGCTAAATACCAAGTGCTACCTTTTCCATCTAAATACTCTTGGACTATTTTTTTCTTAAATTCATAACTATATTTTGCCATGCAAAAACCGACCTCCAAATCGTTAGATTTTTGGTCTAACTTTTTGGGGTCGGTTCATGCTTTGCATCTGAGGTTTTTATATAGAGCGCGAAACGGGACTCGAACCCGCGACCCTCTCCTTGGCAAGGAGATGCTCTACCAACTGAGCCATTCGCGCATGAATTTGGCAACCACCTACTCTCCCAGTCGGTCTCCCAACAAGTACCCTCGGCCGCTCAGGTCTTAACCTGCGTGTTCGGGATGGAAACGGGTGTTTCCCCTGAGCGCATCGTCACCAAAAATATTGTGTCGTTTTCTTGACTACTTATATAATGATACACGATGAGTTGCCTCATGTCAACTATTTTTTACCTTTAATTTACTTTTATTATAAAATTTCTTTATCTATCTTTGAATATAGACCATTTGTCTTCTACTTTTCTTACTTCGTTCTTCTTTTATTTCAACTCCCTCAATACTTTTGATAAAAGTACTCAACTTGCTATATCCAACTTTTTTGACATCAAAATTTTTAAATTTATTATGTACATATCTCCCTAATGTTCCTAGTTCCATTGTCTTTGCTTTATTACTACGAAGTAATTGTTTTACATATGCACATATCTTTTCCTGACTCGCATCTTTTTTCTGTCCATTTGAAACCTTCACAATTACCTTTGGTCCTACTTTACTCATTTCAATATCATTCATATTACTCAAGAAATCTGATAAAGTACTATAACCATATTTCTTTACTTTAAAATTAGGATATTGGTCACTTAACCTACTTCCCACTTCGCCAAGTTCTGTCACTTTTCCTTTATTCTCATTCTTTTGAATGATAGAGATTACTTCTTGCTCAATCATATGCTGCTCAACTAAATTAGAGGATTCATTTCCTGGCGTTTCTTTTATCCTCATAACCTCTTTTTTCATGACAACTTCTTCAGCTATTGCAATTTCTTGCTTTGTCTTTGTAAGTACTTCTGTTTCTAAAAAATCCTGTACTTTTATTTTTTCTTCTATACTTTGTAAATTGATAAAAAGATTACACGCTATCCTAAAGGAATGAATGCTTTTTTCCTCACCCATACCAATTACCATCATCCCTGACTCTCTGAGTCTATTTACTAATCTCGTAAAATCACTATCACTTGAAACAATACAAAATCCTTCTACATTTCCTGTATATAAAATATCCATAGCATCAATAATGAGTGCTGAATCAATAGCATTCTTACCTACTGTATTTCTAAATTGTTGTACTGGTGTTAGTGCATATTCTGCCACCTTTTCTCTCCACTTAGCCGTTTGGCTATTATTCCAATCCCCATAGATTCTTTTATATGTAACCGTTCCCTGTTTTTCTAATTCCTCTGAAATAATCGGCATGTACTTGGCCGATATATTTTCCGAGTCAATTAATAATGCTAGTCTTTTGTGCTCCACCTTCATTCCCCCAGATTATATTTTTACATATATTTTAGAATAAATTTACTATTATGTCTATTGTTAGTCCTACTTTCCAATTCTCTACAAAATAAAAGGGTATTATGCCCTTTACTACTAATGAAAAATAATTTCTTTAGTTAGCAAAACGCTCATACCCTTATATCTATTGCTTATCTGATTTCCTACTTAGATATTTCGAACGTTACTTCTTTTAAATCTGATTTAATTGCTTCAATTTGATCATAATAAATGGTTGATTCTAATTTATATGTAGTTGCATCTGCTCCTTCTGGCAAAATTGTATTACACCACAAACCGAATCCTTCTATTTTACTTGAATCAAATACTGCATTTTTATCATCTCGACCGACAAATGCACTAAATGGAATAGTTATAAGCATAGGCTCTGTAACATCCTTATATGCCTCATATTCATTGAGATAAACCTCAAATACATTACCACCTGAAGTTACTTGTATAACAACCTTCTTATCCTTGCCATCTGGCTTTGTCCATAATGAAAGTGCATTCATATTAGACCAATCAGCATCATTCATACTCTTTGTAATACCTATATAACCTCCATCTACCAGTGAATATTTAAAAGATAGACCATATTTACTAGAATAGCTTTGATTATTTGTTAATGTTGTCTCTAAACTACAACCTGTTCCTCTACCTAGTGTCCATGTATCATCTAAAACATCATTATCACCATAATAATCTTCAAATGAGTCTACTACTGTAGGAATAATAACTGGCTCTGGCATATTAAATTTTGCATTAATCTTACTGCAACTTGTACCATCTACTTCTACTGTAATTGTACCTGCTGATTGTCCTAACGCTTCTAAAGTAGCCTTATCCAAAGTCCCTACATAATAACCACTCTTATCTCTAGTCACGTCAATTACTTTACTAATTGTTCCTGTCTTATCTTTCGCAATGAATTGTACGAGCGAATCTTCTTTTACATTAGTTAGAGATGCTTTAATTGTAGTTGCTTCTAGTATACGACTTCCTGAAACTGGTTCTGCAATATATCCTGTAATTGCTGTATTTTTCTTAACTTTTACATCTAATAATGAAAAATCACCTTTCTCCTTTGCAAAAATAGATTTTTCATTATTATAGAAATTAATAAATCCATCTAACATCTCATGCCCTACTAATGTATCACCCTCTTGATTTACTACATAAGGTGTATAGTGTTGATTCGTACTAAAATTAGCCCATAATAAGAAATATGAAGCTTCTGTTGGTGCAATAGCTTCTACAATTTCATTGTACCAGTCTTTTCTTTCATTATCTGCTTTTAAGAGTACTTCGCTACCATTAGAAATACCTGTTTCTGTTACAGCAAAAAGTTTATTGTGAGCTTTTGCAAAATCTCCTACTACTTTAAGCTGAACTTTAAAATTCTCAATGAAGCTATCCCCTTCTGCTGGATATTGATGATACATATCAAAGCCAACCATATCTACATACTCATCACCTGGATAGCGTACTGCATACTCTGTCACATTCTCTGCTTCTGTTCCTGGTCCATAAACATAAAGAATATTATGTACATCCTTCTTATCACGTAGATATTCTACCGTGTATTTATATAAATTTTTGTATTCTTCTTCATCACAGAACGCTGCTCCCCACCAGAACCAACTTCCTGTATTCTCATGAAATGGTCTAAACATAATGGGTACATCATTGCCTACTTCTTTTGCATAAGCAGCAATTGTATCCAAGTAAGCATTAAACATATAGTTCAATTCTCCACCAGGCATGATTTTACTTACTACATCTCCACCTGTTACCCAAGAACCATCCGTATTATTACCTTCACTAAGGAAGTTTGCTTTTTTCCAATCTAATGTACCATCTGCTCCTTTTTTATTTTCACTTCTATCTGCCATAATACTAAAGTTTGGCATATGTGCAGATAAAGTAATGATAGCACCCTCGCTTACTGCTTCTTTTGTTATCTTAGCACACTCTGTAACAAGTTCTGCATTACTTAAGCCTTTTGAGTATTGATCTTGTAAGCCTCCTGGGAATTCATTTCCTACCAATGATAACGTATCAATTCCCACAATAGCAGCAATAGAACCTGTAACATCTTTTGTATCCGAATTACTTAATGCCTTACTTCCTGCTTTATGATGAATATCATTTTGATGACCATAAAGGACACTATCTGTTTTTCCAACCGCTTCTAAGTAAGCATACAATTGTGCTACTGAATTGACTGCTTTCTCATCAGCTAACTTTACTTCTGAATTTGTATTTACCTTTTTACCATTAACTACTATATTCTCTTTCCCAACCTCAATTCCCTTTTGCTCCAGAGCACTTTCTGTTGCTTTTACAATATTGGCCTCTGTTGCTTTAGCCTTTGGCTTAATTAGTTTTACATTATCTAGATAAATCTTTCCTGTATAATCACAGTTGCTACTTGCTAGACAAGGTACTACTGCTTTAATTCCCTGTACTGCTTCTACTTCTGCCCCAAAAGAAATGGCTACACTATAAGATTTATACCCATTTCCTAATGAAGTAAAATCTGTACTTACGATTTCTGGAATTGTTTCACTTTGAGTCCATGCCCAATCATTCCCCATTTGAGTTACAGCCTGTGCTTTAAGTGTACCCACATAACTAGCATCTTCGGGTAATATAATATCAAAACTTAAAATTGTTCCTGCTGAAATTGCTTCATCATACTCAAATTGTAGTTGATGTTGAAATATTGTAAGCCATGAATTTGCTTTATCACCTTCAACTGCAAACTCTATCGCTTTATTGTCTCCAATTACTATTGCATTTTCATCTGCTTCAAAATCATTCTGGTAGATTAAATTGTCATTTGTTTCTGCTGCAAAAAGCATTTGCCCTGGCATTGCACTTGCTACTAAAGATGCAGCTAATGCTATCGCTTTTAACTGACGTATTTTTTTACTCATTTTTTAACCCCCTTAAATCTTTTTTAGCTCTTTAACATTTTTAAATTTTGTCTTACTTATTTCATTGTATCACACTATCCTTTATATATAAATTATAATTTTAACAATATTCAATTAATTTTATTGGTTGTTTTTCTATATTTCCTTCTTTTTTCACTTAATTTA
>JAGAVZ010000134.1 GCA_017941635.1 Cellulosilyticum sp. | reverse complement strand
TTTTTAGAAGCTAAAGATTTTGAATAATCTGAAGTGTATTGGTCTAATGCTTTTTCGAATACAGCAACTGAACCAGTTTCATTGTAAACTGGCATTACATCAGTTAATGCTTCAGAATATTTTGTTCCTTCTAAACCAGATACTACATTTGTAACATCTGGAGATTCCATTAAATCTTTGAGTTTCCATTCACGTAATTGGTACCCTTCTTCTAATGTATAAGGTGAGATTGCATCGTAATCAAGACCATCTTCTTTAGCCCTTATAATTAGTTTAAGATTAGCTACATCAACTTGAGTTCCTACATATGAGTATAAGATTTGTTTGTTCTCATCGGAAGGAACGTCAGTAGAACGTAATAATTTGCCTAAATAGTATTTATCTAAAGCTGATTCTAATGGAAGAATCATTTTAGTATCTTCATATTGTGGAAGAGCATCTTCTAATGCTGTTGCATATTCAGTACCATCTAAACTTGTTACAATATCGGTTACATTTTCAGAATCAGCTAAGGATTCTAATTCCTCGTATAATGATCCACAAGGGATTAATAATTCTCTTGTTTCATCAGGAGTAAGACCAACTTCCTTAGCGGTTAAAAGACTTTTGATATTGTCGATGTCTGCTTTTTTAGACATAACATCAAAAGGTTTTTTAATGTCTTTAGGAGCTAATCTTGCAACGAAGTCATAAGTATTAGCACGTTCAACGTCTAATGCTTTGTCAAGTGGATAGTCGTCTAATACGTCAGCGTATTCAGGAACACCTTTGAGGTAGTTTTCAACTTCTTCAACATTGTTGGTTTCAACAAGTTCGGAAATTTGTTTTTCATCAAATAATCTTCCTTTTCTAGCTCTTACTCTTGCACTTGGGTTAAGATAAGGATAAATGTCCAAAATTGGTCTGGATGTAATGATTACAACTACTGCACCAACAACAAGTATTGCGATAACACAGAATACCAAGAATGTTTCTTGTGTTAATCCCAAAGAACTTATTAAGGTAGCAATTCCATCTGCCATAATTTATCCTCCTAATTATTTAAATAATATTTCAGCAACTTCACTACGTAAGATACTTTTAAATCTTTCTAATCTAGCTTCAATTGTATTATTTACTTCAATATCTCCATTAACGGTTTTTAAAATAGCTCCACCCATAGCATCAATAGGTTCACCTAATGTGAAATTGATTCCTTCTAATTGGAAAGAGTCTGAACCGGTTGCAGATAATTCTTTTTTGAATTTTTCAGTATCAGCTTCATTTAATTGAATAATTAAATCGTCAGTGCCGATTTCATCAGCAGCTTCTTTAATCATTTTACTTAATGAATCTTCATATTCGTCATCGCCTGAAGAAGCTTTTGTTTTTAATTCCCCAATAGCTTGATTGAAAGCAGCTTCAATTACTTCTTCTTTAGCGCCTAACTCTGCTCTACGAGCATTCATCTTAGCTTCAGAGATAATTTGCTGATATCTCATATCAGATTGTTTTTTACCGTTTTCTAAAATTTTTGTTTTTTCAGCTTCGGCAGTTTTTTCAGCTTTTGCTTGAATAGCTGAAACTTCAGCATTTGCATCTTGAATGATTACATCAGCTTTCTCTTGGGCCACAGACATAATGCTTTCAACAATTTTACTTGTGCCTGCGCTCATACAAACTGCCTCCTTAACCTAAGATTCCACCGAATACCATAAGTAAAATAGCAATCAAGAAACCGTAAATAGCTTGTGTTTCTGGTAATGCAGAGAAAATAATACCACGAGCAAACATGTCGTTATCTTCTACGATAGCACCAACGGATGATGCTGCTGCCATACCTTGTCCCATACCGGAACCTAAACCTGCAAATCCAATGGATGCACCTACACCGATAGCTACAATACCAGCTTCAGTAGGTAATCCTTGTCCTCCACCGAGTAATCCGGAGAATACTAATAATAAGATTGCAACCAAGAACCCGTAAATAGCCTGAGTTTCTGGTAATGCAGAGAAAATAATACCTCTTGCAAACATGTCATTGTCTTCTGCAACTGCACCTACAGATCC
>JAGAVZ010000133.1 GCA_017941635.1 Cellulosilyticum sp. | reverse complement strand
TTTACGAGAATTTGTAGTATGATTAGGGTAGTCCATAGTGATTATCCTTTCTGTTAAGTTTTTGTGTGGTAACTTTAGCTTAACACAGAAAAGTCACTATGGGCTTTTTTATTTAGTTCAATTTGATTTTACAATGAGCCCATAAAAAATATTATTAACAAGAAAAATATTTTGATATCTTAAAGGTGTAGTTATTAATGAGTATTTGTAGTTACATATGCTAAAGGAAGAGTGCATAAAATGCCATAGTATATTGAAGTAAAAGCAAATGGTAAGGTAAAACCTATTCAGGGTATAAACCCAAGGAGCCCATATGAGCATCAAAAGGCAGCCATGGCACAGCTAGATAAAATTAATGGGGAATCAGCATTTAGTACTTTAGTCGTCTTGCCTACCGGTGGTGGGAAGACTTATACGGCGACTACTTGGTTATTGAAAAATGCTGTGGATCGGAAGAAGAAAATTCTTTGGATTGCCCATAGGCAGGTTTTATTGGAGCAAGCTGCTGAGTCTTTTCAGAAGTTTGCTTATGCGGAGGCTATGCCACATATTAAGGCGTTTAATTTTCGTGTGATTTCTGGCGCGTCACAGCATGACCGCATGATGGATATTTTAAAGACAGATAATATTTTGATTGCAAGTAAGGATTGTATAGGAAGAAATTTAGAGGCATTAGATCATTGGTTAAAGGGAGAAAAAGAATTATTTGTTGTAATTGATGAAGCACATCATGCTACGGCAAAAACGTATCGTAAAATTTTAGATTATGTGAGGGCGAAAGTATCTCATATAAAGCTTATTGGTTTAACGGCCACACCATTTCGCACGGCTAAAAGTGAAGAGGGGTTATTATCTAAAATCTTTAAAGATGGTGTGGATGAAAGTGGACAAGCTACAAAAAATGAGAAAGGCATTGCCTATCAAATTGGACTTAAAGAGTTAATTAATAAAAGAATCTTAGCGAAGCCTATTTTTGAAGACTTCTATTCAGATGAAGACTTTGGAGAAGGTATGAGTGTGGATGAATGGGAACATATTCAGCAGTTAGATATATTGCCACAGGATATTGCTGGTGAGATGGCGAGTAATGCTGAGCGAAATAAATTAATTGTGCAAACCTATAAAAAGGGACAGAAGAAGTATGGTCAAACAATTGTATTTGCTGTAAATGTTTTACATGCTATTACTTTAAGTGCATTATTTAATAAAGCAGGGATAACAGCTGATTATGTTGTTTCTGATATAAAGGATGCTATAACAGGGGTAACGATTTCTAGAGAAGATAATGAAAGGAAGATAAAAGCCTATCAAAAAGGGGAGTTACAAGTACTTGTGAATGTGAATATTCTTACAGAAGGTGTTGATTTACCACAAACCCAAACTGTATTTTTAACAAGGCCTACTGTATCTACTATTCTTATGACACAGATGATAGGAAGAGCACTTAGAGGGACAGCAGCAGGTGGAACAAATCAGGCTTACATTGTATCTTTTATTGATAAATGGCATGAGCACATTGCATGGGTCAATCCAGAATCTATATTTAGTGGGAATAATGATTTTGTAGATACAGATAGTGAGTATATGAAAAAGACTATGCGACTCATAGCTATTTCAAAGATTGAAGAGTTTGCTGCTATTTTAGATCAGTCTGTGAATACAAGTGCATTAGAAGCCATACCATTTATGCAAAGAGTACCTGTCGGAATGTATGCTTTTTCATATTTAGAAGAAGATGGGATGGATTTATCTTATCAGGTCATGGTATATGATAGTACAAGAGAAGCCTATTGCAAGTTAATGGAGGCACTACCTGATTTATTTGCTACAAGTAAAATAGAAGAGGAATATCTATCAAAGCAACAGTTGTCAATGCTAGAAGCACAATGTCATGACACTTATTTCTGTGGTGAAATGTTACCACCCTATGAAAGTAGAGATGTAATGAGCATATTGAAATATTATGCTCAATATGAGGAAGTACCAAAGTTTTATACTTTTGAAGAAGTAGATAGGAGTAAGGTAGATATTTCAAAAGTTGCTAAACATATTTGGGAAGAAGATATGGGACAAAGAAGAATGCGTGAATACTTAGAAGAACTTTGGGATGATAATGACGATAATTTATTGAGACTTTACTTCAGAAAAAAGATGTTCTTCTGGAGACAGGTAGATATTGAACTTATGAAGCTTAGTATACCCGATATTTATACTCCAGAGCAAAATGTGGTTTGGGGGCAAAGAAATATAGAGGATTTATCTTTATATGACATTAGAAAAATAGCACCTAATAAGGAAAAAGAACTAAGAGATCAAACGTTTAACAAGTTTTTAAATGAAAATGGGGAATATTACTGTGCCCATTGTGGCATGAGTGCTCATACAAAAATTCCTTTTCAAGTAGATCATATTATTCCCATGAATAAGGGTGGAAAGAGTGTACTAGAGAACTTACAAATTTTGTGTAGAAGTTGTAATGGGAAAAAGGGAGATGCTTAATGGAAGAGATGTTATATTCACCAAAAGATCTTGCAAAAATCATTATTCAAAATGGGATGTCCATTAGAGAGAGCTATGAATTTATTCGTAGGGTATGGGAAAAGGAAAAAGCCTATTTAGAGCATACATATCAGGAAAATCAAAGCAAGTTGATATTAGAGGTTATGAAATATTGCAATATACTGCATGATGAAGAGGGATTCACCCAAGAGGCTAGGAATATTAGTCAATATCATAATGTATTAAATGAAATAGATTATAGGATATTAGATACTTTTTTTAAAGAAATAAGACTCAAAATTTGCATTTTGGGGCCTCAGAAATATGTGAAAAGGAAGTTAAGAACAGTATTAAGTGAGTATGGGTATCAAAGACGAAGTAAGAGGTTTAATGAGTATTTAAAAATGTGTTTATATTTCTATCATATAGAAACGTATTTGAGAGATAGAGAAAGATGTGATATAGAAGAAGTAGGGGTGGATGATATGATTATATTTAGGGTGATTGGTGAGTAATAAATTTTTATCTTTAAAGTTGTTTGCCTCTTGCCATAATAGACCCTCCTTGCAACGTCTGGTGCTATAATAACATATTTTTAAGGAAATCTCATTTTGGTTTGAGTTAATTACATATTAACATCAAAATTAAAAGGCATAGGAGGAGAAAATAAGCATATTATAAAATGATGGTAACTTGTCTGATAAATAGTATCGAAGAGAATAAGGGGGAAAGTTGTACGGTGGGAGGAAAAGATAGAAAAATAATTAATAAAGTTATCTCAAAAATAGTTATAACCTTTGATATATAAGTAATTAAATTAATCAGGATAGTGCCAAATTTGACAGTACCATAGAGGATAGGGAGAAGCGAAAATGAATAAAAGGCTCATTGTAAAATCAAATTGAACTAAATAAAAAAGCCCATAGTGACTTTTCTGTGTTAAGCTAAAGTTACCACACAAAAACTTAACAGAAAGGATAATCACTATGGACTACCCTAATCATACTACAAATTCTCGT
>JAGAVZ010000132.1 GCA_017941635.1 Cellulosilyticum sp. | reverse complement strand
TCTTTTAAATTTTGGATTTCTTGGACAGAATAATAATTGAGCTCTAACATGTGATGTCCCCCTGTTTTATATTTGGTGTAAAGGTAAGATATCACATGATTAGGGCTTATTCTACTTGTAAATTTAACTAGCACAACTCGTAAAAATAATATTTTCAAATAAAATATAGGATAATGATAAAAAATATAGTAATATAATAGTATATCTTGAATGATAGTACATGATGGGATATCAATGGAATCTAAGGAGGCATGAAAAATGGATTATGGGGAGATTATTTATGATAATAATCGACGTGTAGATTATCTCATTGCTAATATTATGAGAATTATTGCATACGGTATGCTGATTATATTAATACTTGCTTATAATAATGTATTAGAGATTGGGGGAGGACCTTTAAAAAGGGATTTAATTATTTCCAGTGTCATTTTAATAATACCTACCGTAGCGAATTATTTTTGGAAATATCTTAAAGGGAAAGTAAAATATATTATTTTGACATCTATGAGCATTGTATGTAGCTTAATTATGAGCCATTATATGCCATATACTTTTATATTAGCAGCTGTTCCTGCGATTATAGCTTGTCTATATTTAGATAGATGCCTAGAAATCTATATATTAATATTTATAGGAATAGGGCTTTTTGGAGCGAATTTTAACTATGAGATAAGCGTCAATCATTTGGCCGTTCAGCAGTGGATGATGAGTCAAAGTTTTGCTTATGAAGTTGCTATTAAAATGATTCAATATGTTTTTTTAGCATATATTGTTTTATATTTTAGTGACCGTTGTATAAAGCAGTTTAGTCGTGCGAGTGAGAATGCCAATGAGTTAAAACGTAATCGAGATGGATTAGATGTTATAGTGGATTATACAGATGCGCTATTTTGTGCACGAAGTTATCAAGAAGTAGCAACTATTATTTTGTTTATAATTAAAAACTTGCTAGACTCCATAGAAGATGCGCCTAAAGAAATAGAAGGATGTGTTGGGGTTAAACAGTCTCAAAAAGGATATCATGGAATTAATGAAAAAATAGAACCACAAGTATTTCAAGTACAAAATCAAATGGTTTTGGTTAAAATTGAAGGTGAGGAATACTTAGTGCCTATTATGGAAAATGAAGAAAGTAGCACAGTGTTTGTGAATAAAAATAGGCTAACGATGTTCTTTTATTCAGAAGGTGAGCTAGTAGCTTTTGTTATTTTACATATGCACCTTAACCAAACAGAAGGTGTACTCAATAAGCTGATTCGTGTATTGTATAGAAACATACGTTTAGCAATCAGAAATGTTAAATTATCACATGAGATGTATGAAACTCAAGAGGAACTTGTAAGAGCTTTTTCGGAGATTTCAGAGTCTAAGTCAGGACAAACAGGAAGTCATATTAAGCGTGTATCTGAATATATGAAGATTATGGCTGCAGCAATTGATTTAGATAGAGAAGAAAGTGATTCTTTAGTAATAGCCTCAATGATGCATGATATAGGTAAATTAATGATACCAGAAGCAATATTAGAGAAACCAGGTAAGCTAACAGCTGAGGAGTTTGCAGTGATTAAGACCCATGTTCATCTTGGATATAAGCTTTTAGAATTTGCACCAGGTCGTGTCATGGAAATTGCTAGAAGTATTGCACTAGAGCATCATGAGAAATGGGACGGAACGGGATATTTGGGCTTAAAAGGGGAAGAGATTGATTATTATAGCCGTATCATGGCAGTCGTAGATGTATTTGATGCGCTCATGAGTAAAAGGTCCTATAAAGAAAGTTGGTCTATAGAGGATGCTTATAATGAGATTGTAAGTCAAAGTGGTAAACACTTTGACCCTCAAATTGTTGAATTATTTAAAGAGCACTTTACAGAGTTCTTAGAAGTTCTAAATAACTACCCTGATTGTGAAAAAACTGCATAGAAATTTTTTCTGTATAAGTAAGTAACACTATATAAAATGCATAATAATTGGAAAAATTTTAAATAAAATTGAAAATATTTCAAGTTGATGATATAATAAGACCTATCAATAGGCTGATAAGACGGACAATATAAGGGGTGAAGGCTAATGAGATTTAGCAAAGAAATAGAGGAAATTCCAACTTCTAATGCAGGAGGCTATGGTTTAGAACTTATTTAAGAAAGGGAATATACATGCGAGCATTTCATTCAAATTGGACAAAACCTTTTTTTAGCAAACATATTGGCAAATATTATATAGAAGATTTCGAGTTATTAACAACCATATTATCTGCTTTAAAGTGGCAAGAATGTAATGGAGATATTCAGATGATTACCGATGAAGTGGGAGCGGCATATTACAAAGCATTGGGAATAGAGAAAATATGGAATCTAGGAATTGATGATTCCTTGGAGAGTAAAATGGATGGCTCTATTGATCCTTCAACTTTTTGGGCAGCAGGTAAACTTTATGCATTGGAGAAACAACAGACACCTTGTGTAATGATCGATACAGATTTTATTATATGGAAGCCTATTGAGAAAGAGCTGCTAAAACATGAGCTCACAGTAATTCACCGTGAAGATTTACAAGAAGATGTTTATCCAGGACCTGAACATCTTGTGGTACGTGAGAATTATACATATCCTCAAAAATGGGACTGGTCATTAGAAGCATGTAATACAGCATTTGCTTTTTTCAAAGATCCAGCGTTTAAAGACTATTATGTAAATGAATCCATTCGCTTTATGAAAGGAGTAGCTGGTGAAGACCCTCTGATTTACATGGTCTTCGCCGAGCAACGCCTTCTAGCAATGTGCGCGGAAGAAAAAAATATAGATATTTATTCTTTTTCAAATACAAAAGATTTATTCCATTCTAAGCAAGAGATGTTTACACACATATGGGGGTATAAACGTTATATCAGAAGTAGCCCAATTGTTCGAGAGAATTTTTGCAAAAGATGTATTACCCGTATTAAAAATGACTTTCCGATGTACTATCCATTACTATATCGGATTGATAGCCTAATTCCATATTTAAAAGACGATAGATGAGATTAAAGGATTTACTTTAATCTTTTTTATTGTGTCATAAAGTTTTGTAACCTGCCATACATTTAAAAGAAGGAATGAAAAGGGAGGCGGCTTTATGGCAAAACAAAAACGAGGCAAGGCTTTAAAACTACAAAAAAATTGGAGAGGGACGTGTCCGCTTTGTGGTAGACCGCGTGTCAAATTAGCTTGGCCTGAAAAAAGTGGTAGAGATGCTAGAATGATTTGCAAAGCCTGTTATGCCAGAGCACATAGACCATAAATTTCCATTAGACATATGTTTTCTATCAAAAATATGTTATACTTGGAAAAGTAAACTCATAAGTTCATGCAAAATAGGACAACTTATACTATGAGTATTATTTTTTAAATCAGATAAAATAGGAGGAAGATACTATGTCAACACCACATAACGCAGCAAAACCAGGTGATATCGCAGAAACAGTCTTATTACCAGGAGACCCATTAAGAGCAAAATTTATTGCAGAGACTTTCTTAGAAAATCCTGTTCAATACAATACAGTAAGAAATATGTTCGGTTACACAGGAACATACAAAGGTAAAAGAATCTCTGTTCAAGGTACAGGTATGGGTATGCCATCAATCGGTATCTATGCACATGAGTTAATTCACACATATGGATGCAAAAACCTTATCAGAATCGGTTCAGCTGGAAGCATGAGCAAAGAATTACCACTTCGTCACATCGTATTTGGTATGGGAGCTTGTACAAACTCTAACTATGCAATCCAATACAACTTACCAGGTACTTTTGCACCAACTGCAAGTTTTGAACTTCTTGAAAAAGCTGTAAGCATTGCAAAAGAACATAATGCACCATACAAAGTAGGGAACATCCTTTCTTCTGATATCTTCTACAATGCAGATCCAACAACAACAGAAAGATGGACTAAAATGGGCGTATTAGCAGTAGAGATGGAAGCAGCAGCACTTTACATGGAAGCAGCAGCAGCTGGTGTAAATGCGCTTGCTATGATGACTATTTCTGACCACCTTCTTACAGGAGAAGAAACAACAGCTGAAGAAAGACAGAACACATTTACACAAATGATGGAAATTGCTCTAGAATTAGCATAACTCATGAATTAAGTATACTTCCAGTAAGTTATGTTTAAAAATAGACATAACAAAAAGACGTTATTTTTTAAATAACGTCTTTTTGTTTGCTTATAATAACTTTATTTTTACCACTGCGTTTGCAAATATAGAGATTATCATCAGCATATTTGATAGCAGAATCTAAAGAGAGAGGATGATCTTCTTTAATATAGCATCCAAAGCTAGCCGTTACTGAAGAAGTAAACGTATCACCAGAGATTTGGGTCTCTTGTATTTTTTGTCTAATAGATTCTAGGCGCTGTCTTAAAAGCTCTTCATTTGTAAATTGATTAAAGAAGATGATAATTTCCTCGCCACCATAGCGTGCCACAATATCCTTTGGTCTAGTGTAATGCTTAAGGAGTGAACAGATTGTTTTCAGTACTTCATCTCCATAAGGATGTCCATATGTATCATTGACCATTTTGAAGTTATCAATATCAATCATAACAATAGAATAGTTAAGCTGTTCCAAGTTTGGCATACCACTAATAGTATCTAAAAAGTATTTTTTATTAAAGATATTAGTAAGGCCATCCTTAGAAGCACTTTCAACAATTTTGTTATATAAAATATTATTTTCAATGGCTACACCAATATGGTTAGCCAGTGAAGATAAGAACGTTGAATGTTGATTTGTAAAATAATATTTTTGTTGATGCTGGATAATCACAAAACCAAGTGGTGCACTATTAATCTGAATAGGAACGCCTAAACAAGAATAGATATCTTGATTGTTACCCATTGATTGATAAATAGGTTCTTCACTATTGATAACAAAATGGTGTTGGTGATACTTATAAATTAATGCTTTCTCAAGATCTATGGATGCTGCGGAAAATTGACGTGGTGTAACAGGAATATAATCCGCATCTGATTTTATATAGATTGTACAGTATTTAGCACCAAAAACGCCAATAAGCATATCATTGATTAAAGGAAATAAATCCTGACTTTTTATGTACTGATTGATATATTGGCTAATCTCTAATAAGTTTGTAAATACGTCCAGTTTTTCTTCAAGTTTTGTAATTTCATTAGATAGATTAGCAATAGTTTGTTCTGTAAAACGCTGGTATTTTTCAAAAGTTTCTCCGTCAATCACCTTAGAATCGTTATGCCCATAAGGTATTGTATAGGATGCACATTGTTTGGTACTCATGAGATACAACCCCCTTTTAGCTCTATTTCTTTAGTATTTTTTTTATATGTTTTGTATAGCGTTTTGAGAGTCTATTTTTGGACATTTTTTTATAAGTATGGGATAAATTGAAACAGCTTTGTAAATGGCTGGATTCTGTAGTTATAATATTTTTGTATGTACAAGCTGCTTCTTGGTATTTTTTTGCAGCGTAATAGCATTCACCTAGATAGAGCGAATACTCCGGATTATTTGGATTGAGGCTGTTAGCAAGTTGCAAATGATTAAGAGCTGTATCATAATCACCTAATTCCATAGAAATAAGACCAATATGAACATGTCCATCAGCATTGTTAGGTTCTAAAGAGATATACTGCTCATAATAGGTTTTGGCAAGGATTAAGTTGCCTAACATATGATGGCAGTAGCCCTGCATATAGCAAATTTTTGCATCAGAAGGATGTAGTTTAAGATAGAGCATGCAGTAACATAGGCAAAGCTCATAACAATCTTGAGATAATGCTTTTTTTGCTAAATTAAAAAACGGCTTTTCTCTGTGTGTAAGCCATATCCCATAGGAATCTGCCAAACAATATGGTACACTATGTTCATCTAAGAGTATACGCAACTCATTTATGGTGTAGCAACTTACTTTCTGCAAATAATCTATACTACGGCACAAAATATATAACGAACCGTGCTTAAATAAGTGTTCTAATTGTGATACAATAAAGATATTACATTTTTCAGAATCACCTAATTGGTAAAGCAAACATATTTTTTGATAAATATAAAAAGGAGAATTATGGCTAAAAATGATAGCAGCATCTAATAATTGAAATGCATCATCAAATTGGTTATTTTTAAACAGCTCTAGAGCGTCTTTGAAATATTCATGTGGAGAACGCATAAGTGAGCTTGTTAAATTTAAAGAATCCATGAATTTCCTCCTTTATGTGTATACTTAACATATATATTGTAATTCAAAAATCAAGTTTTTACAATATGTATAAAAGTTTTGAAAATATTGAATAAGGAAGGGGCTAGGTTTAGTGGAATTTCAGGCACAGATTCTTACCTTTTTTGAAGGGATAAGAAATGATTTGTTAACAACTTTTTTTACAACAATCACCATTTTAGCAGAAAAACTATTTTTGGTTATAGTATTGGCTTTTCTTTATTGGTGTGTGGACAAAGCAAAAAGTAAAAGATTAGCATGGTTTGTTTTATTTGGGGCAGTGGGTAATGGAATAGTAAAAAATATTGTACAAATGCCAAGGCCATATGATTTAGGAGTGGTCAAGCCATTACGAGTAGAAACTGCTACAAGTTATTCATTTCCAAGTGGACATACTCAATCAGCTACAAGCTTCTGGGCAGGAAGTATGATTATTTTAAAGACTAGAGCAAGTATCATATTAGGAAGCGCCATTATCTTGCTTACAGCACTTTCTAGACTTTATTTGGGTGTACATTGGCCTATGGATGTTCTGGGGGGAATTGGATTTGGACTTATTTGTTTATATTTTGCAAATCAGCTATTAGATGAATCAGGCCAGGTCAATAAGTGGCATATAGTAGTTACAAGTATTTTATGCGTGTTCACTTTAATTTTTCCTGGAGATGCAGATTATTATAAAGCAGTTGCCGCTTTATGGGGATTTTGTGTAGGGGCTTATATAGAACAAAACTATATTAAGTTTGAAATCAACTCGCTTTTAAAGAAAAATGTCCAAAGAGTTTGTATTGGCATGATAGGGCTTGTTGTGATTTATGTAGGAATAGGTAAACTATTACCGAGTGTACAAATAGTTAGCATGTTGAAAAATGCACTTGTTGTAATTTGGATGCTAGCAGGTGCACCATATGTATTTAAACGTCTTGAAAGGTAATAAGTATATTGAGTAGATATTTGTAAACAATAAAGCTGATATCGTCTAAAGGAGATGAAAGCTTATGATGAATATGAGTATCGAATGTACCGTTAAGAATTGCAAGTTTAATCATAATGTGGAACCATATTGTACATTAAATTGTATCAAGGTTATAAGTGATAATAAAAGTGAATCAAATTACTCTAATTGTGGTAGTTTTGAGGCCAAGGATAATAATTAAGATTAAAAATAAGGGGAACTCTGATAAGGGAAAGAGTTTCTCTTATTTTTTGTGTATAGGATGTCCACTCGTTTCATATATCTATAAAATAGGAGGGATGGCTATGGTTAGAAAAGAATTAAAAGGTTCCATGATTACCATATTGCTAGTTATTATATTGGGGGGCATTATTATAAGCACCTTAAAAAGTACCTATCTATATTATTGTGGACCAGAGTATAAAGTAGACTGTTATATACAATACTTGAATCAAAGAGAGTATGATAAGATTTATCAGATTCTATCAACAGACTCAGTTAAAAATTTTAAGGGTAAGGAAAGTATAGAGGCGTATTATAAAAAGATTTATGAACAGGAAAATAAATTAGTTTCAGTGGATAAGATTGGGAGAAGTTATACAACTTTTAAACTTAAATATCAGTTTGCAAATAACACTGTGAAAGAACAATTGGAAGTTGTAAAAGAGAAAGGAGGATGGCATATTAAATTTCCATTTGAAACAAGTAATATAGCTGTATTTGCACCATTAGGCTCCAAGATTTATTTGAATAGTATGCAGCTTACATATAATGGAGCTACTAGGCAGTATGAAGGTGAAAATATTTTGCCAGGTACATATTTATTAAAGGTTATATTTGATCAAGGCAGATATAAAGATTATTACAAGGTTATACATATCCCAGAGCAGCTTAGTTTTGATGTGCCTTATGATACAGCCTATGTAACCATTCAATGTGCACCTAATTTAAAAGTATCTTTGGATCAATTTAGTAAGGTTAATTCAGGGAACAAAGTAACCTTTAATGATATTTTGTTAGATGAATATAAGATTAAAATAGAAGATGAAAAAGGAAACTTTAAAACACAAGAATATGCAGTAAAAATAAGTAAGGATAATCATAATTTTAAATTTAAGGAATTTGCTTTAACACCAAAAGGAGAAGAACGATTAGAAAAATTTTTTGAAACCTTCTATAATGAATATATTGATGCAATTAGTAGTAGAGAAACGAAAAAGTTAGCTACTTATTTTTCGGGAGCAGAAAAACAAACGCAGCTTAGTGAGTTTAAAGATTGGTATATCAATCAGAAAGAAATAGAACAAGTTAAGATGAATTTAAAAATAGGAGAGAGCCAGATTGATGAAAATGGACAAATTCATACGTTAATTAGGGAGACTTCAGAACTATATAATAGAGAATATGATGAACAGTTAGGGCAAGAGGCTATAAGATGCTATCAGGTGATATTAGATATAGATACAACCATTAATGTGTTGGAGAAGGATTGGAAAATAGTGGACCGACAAATTGTACAAAGTCTAGTAGCAGTGAAAGACCAGGAAGGCAAGTGGGTGCAATATTAAAATACGGGTGTTGAATTTTTCATAAAATTTGGTAATATATAATGTAAGAAAAGTTGTATACAATTATACGGATAAATGGTTTGAGGAGGTACAACGTGTTATTTGAGTCAGAAGTGGGAGATAAATCATCATTAAGAGAACGTGTTTTTAAAAGTATTAGAGAGTCTATATTAAGCGGGGAATATAAAGCGGGAGATCCTCTTAGAGAAACAGTAATTGCAAAGCAGCTCAATGTAAGTCGTACACCTGTTAGAGAAGCGATTAGACAGCTGGAACTTGAAGGATTGGTTTATTCTATTCCCAATAAGGAAACGGTTGTATCAGGTATATCTGAAATGGATGTACAAGATATATTTATGATAAGAAGTAGGGTAGAAGGGTTAGCAGCTAAAAAAGCAGCAGAACGTATTACAGATGAAGAGATTAAAGAGATTCAGGAAGTACTAGAGCTTACGGAATTTTATGCACATAAAGGAGATATAGAACATATTGGAGAGCTGGATCACAAATTTCATGATTTGATTTACATAGCAGCTAAAAGCAAAATGATGAAACATGTACTATCAGATTTTCATAGTTATGTACAAAAGACGAGAATGATATCATTGTCCATGCCTGGGCGTATAGAAGGATTATTAAAAGAGCATACAGCAATCTATAATGCCATTAAGCGTAAGGATGGGGAAGAAGCAGAACAGTTAATGGAACAACATGTTCGACAAGTAAGTAGAAATATGCACTTAAATAACGAATAAATAAGAAACATGCAAATTGTTTAATAAAATTACTATAAAATATAATAAATAAACAAAATTCGATTTGAAATGTAATATAGTGTAAAATAATTATAAATAAAATTAGTGTTAAGAAATAATAAACAACAGAAAATATGCAAAATATACAAAAAAACAATTAATTCGAAAATGTGTACAAATGAAGCGGGATATAAAAATAAAAATTGTGCAACATTAATTGAAAAGTGACATTATAATAATGTTTGTAACTTCCCCCAGATGTTACAGCAAATACTTAGTTATTTGCTACCCCTAGAATAAAATACCTTCTCTCAAGGAGAAAGACCCGTTGTCTTTCTCCGATTTTTTTTGTCATTTTTTAGACATACAGAACATATGTTTCCATTTACTTACTAATGTAAGACGATATGAACTGCGTTATAATTTTATTATGTCAAGGGTATGACCCTTAACAAAGAGAATACAACCATTCAAAAACGGAGTCGCTCTAAAAAGGGGGATAAAAGTTGAAAAACGTAGTAAAAAGTAAGTGGATGAAATATGGTATAGCTGCTGTACTAGTTATAGCAGTTACAGTAGGTATCTATATCCATAAGAAAACAGAGCCTTTTGAAGTAACTTATGTACAGTTTACTAAAATGCTCGAAGATGGCGAAATCTCAGAGGTGAGTTTAAATAGTGGACCAACAATGAAGTTTAAGATAAAGGGAAAAAACGTTACTTATAGAACAGACAATCCACGAGTAGAAGACTTAAAAGAAACGCTATTATTACATGATGTGCATGTAGATGAAACAGCAGAAACAGTATCTGTATTACAATATATACTAGGTGTTACTGTTACATTTGGATTTGGAATATTTATTTTCCAATCACTTAAACGTAGTGGTAGCAAAAATGGGAATATGGGTCTTAACGATACAAAAGTTGAAGCACAAAACCTAACAGTAGGATTTGATGATATTGCTGGAAACATAGAAGCAAAAGAACAGGTACATGATATTATTGATTTTATTAAAACACCAGAAAAGTACAATAAGCTTGGGGCAAAAATGCCAAAAGGAATTATGCTTTATGGACCTCCAGGAACAGGTAAGACACTTATGGCAAAGGCCATTGCCAAAGAAGCACATGTCCCATTCTTTTCAGTAAGTGGGTCAGATTTCGTACAACTTTATGTAGGGGTTGGTGCAAGCCGTGTGCGTGAGCTTTTCAAGGAAGCCAAAAAACATGAGAAGGCAGTTATCTTTATTGATGAGATTGATGCTATTGGTAAGAAAAGAAGTCAAGGAGCTTTTCAAGGTAATGATGAAAAGGATCAAACTTTAAATGCCTTGCTGACAGAGATGTCTGGGTTTAAAGAGCAGGATGGGATTGTAGTAATTGCAGCCACAAACCGTTTAGATACTTTGGATGATGCGCTTCTTAGACCGGGACGTTTTGATAGACATGTGGAGATTGGTTATCCAGATGTCAATGCAAGAGAGGCAATTATTAAACTCTATTTTAAAAATCGACCTATTGCCGAAGAAGTAAGTAGCATGGAACTTGCCAAACAAACAGTGTTTTTTACAGGTGCAATGCTAGAAAATCTTATTAATGAAGCGGCTATTGAAGCAGCTAACAGAGGAGATGCTTATATTAATAATAGCCACTTAGAAGTAGCATTTTATACAATCATTGCAGGTAAGGAAAAGAAAGATAGAAGTAATATTAGTGAAATAGATAGACGTATTACAGCGTATCATGAAGCAGGACATGCACTTATTACCAAACTGCTTGCGCCAGATAATAGCGTAACAAAGGTAACCATTATTCCAAGTACAAAAGGTGCCGGTGGTTTTAGTATGAACATTCCTAAGGATAAGTTTTATTTAAATAAGCAAGAAATGATTGCACGTATCAAAATTAGTTTAGCAGGGCGTGTGGCTGAGGAGATTATTTTGGGAAAAGATTATATTACCACAGGTGCAAGTAATGATATTGAAAAAGCAAGTCAGGATCTTCGTTCCTTTATGCTAAAATATGGGATGGATGAAGAGATTGGTCTTATTAATATGAGTGTTTTGACAGGAAAAGAGACTTTTGAAGATGAAAAATGGATTGCCAAAAGTCAAGCTTATATGAAACAATTTTATGAAGAAACAAAAGCAGTTTTATTAAATAATGAAGAACTGTTAAAAATCATTGCAGAAACCTTGTTAGAAAAAGAAACATTAGATGAAAAAGAATTAGCTAGCTTCTTTGAGTAGAAGCTAGCTTTTTTATGTAAAAATATTAAGTTTATAAATTTTTAACTACTATGGCGTTTCTCGAGTAATGCGACAATGTCATTTCTCCAGTATAATCTGACACGATTAATGGTCTTGATGGGGGTAATCTTACCTTTACTTACGAGTTCGTCTAGGTATTGCCTAGAACAATCTAATAGCTCTGTTGCTTCGGCAGTAGTAATAATTTCATTGCAAATAAAATGAATCAATTGCTCTTTATTGTTAAACGTATATTTCATTGTAATTCCCCCTTTTAGCAAGAATATATTTACTATTGTAAAGTAAAAAGCATAATTTATCAACAATTATTAATGTTTAGATATAAAATTATCCATTAACTTTTCACTTTCTTCATATAAGTGATTTATAATAGGAATAAATAAAGTAAGTAATGATACAGAGAAAGGATGACTGCCATGAATATACTAGTTATTGAAGACGAGGAAAGAGTAGCAGATATTATGACTAAATATCTTGAAAAAGAGGGGTATAAAGTATTTACTTGCTACAATGGAAAGTCGGGTTTAGAGTGCTTTTATAATAATAAAATAGATATTGTGTTATTAGACTTAATGCTACCAGATATAGAAGGAGAAGAAATTTGCAAGGAAATGAGAAAGATTTCTAATGTCTATATCTTTATGATTACAGCAAAGGGAACATTAGATCATAAAATCGAAGGATTTAATATTGGTGCGGATGAATATCTTGTGAAACCAGTTAGCCCAAGAGAAGTTGTGGCAAGGGTAAAAGCTTTAGATGAACGTAAGCAAAGAGAAGATAATAAAGATATTTTAATCTTTGATAAAGGACGCTTTAAAATTTATTTAGAAGAAAGAATGGTGCAAATTAATAACGAAGAGATTTCATTAACACCAAATGAATTTGATTTATTATACCAATTAGCCTTAGCACCAGGACGTGTATTTACAAGAGATCAGCTTATTGAAGCAGTAATGGGTATTGATTTTGATGGTTTTGATAGAACGATTGATGTGCATATTAAAAATTTAAGAAAGAAAATTGAAGAAGATACTAAAAACCCACGTTATATTAGAACAGTAACAGGTGTAGGATATAAGTTTGAAGGGAATTATCAGTAATGATATCAATTAGGAAACAGTTATTTACCATCTTTTTAACGATAGGAACTGTGATGATCTTCTTTACATCTATGATTGTAAATGTTGTCATTAGAGAAAATTTTGAGCTGTACATTAATAACAATATTACTCAGGTGGGTGATACAATCTTAGATTTAGTTCAAAATGCTTACAATGAGGGGACTTTAGACGAAGATGTTGTAAGAGCTTCTATAGTAGAAAATCCTATGGGAAATTTCGCAGTTTCTATTTTAAATAAAAATAAAGAGTTCATGTGGGGCATGAATAAAGAGGAATTCTTTTATCAACTACAAAATGAAATGGAAGAAGGGCAAAGAAAAATAGATTATGACATGTACCAGGAAGTGGACCGCCCTTACTATGGGGCCAATCAAGAGATAGTGGGATATGTACGTATTGGTTACTATCCTTCAGATGTGCTTTCCAGCAATGACAAAAAATTTCAAAGCAATGTGAAAGTGAGTTTGATTTGGTGTTCGAGTATGATGCTCATGTGGTTTGTTTTTGCAGGACTCTATATTTCTAGATTATTTACGTATCACATTTATGGAATTAGTAAAACATCGATTGCCCTAGCAGATGGCAAGCTCAATGCACGTTATCTTTTCAAGAGTAAGATTAAAGAGATTGAGACCCTTAGACATAGTATGAATTATCTAGGTGAAAAACTGGAAAAACAAGATACCATTCGTAAAAAACTGATTTCAGATGTATCTCATGAAATTCGTACACCACTCCAAATTCTTCAAAGTAATCTGGAGGCTATGATTGATGGTATTTATCCAATTGATGAAGAACAAATGAACATACTCTATAAAGAAGTAATTCGATTTGGTAAACTCCTCAATAATCTAGATTTGCTTAAGAATGTAGAAGAAAGTGAATCAAGAATGAATTTCCGCGTGATTAATTTGAATGAGAGTATTGCAGAAGTATATGATGCGTTTAAGATTGTGGCAAAAGAGAAGAAAATCAACTATCATATGAAGTTTTCGGAGACAGAGCGAGTAATGGTATCGGCCGATAAAGATGCACTCAAGCAACTTTGGATGAATATTTTATCCAATGCCTTTAAGTTTACAGATGAAAAGGGTGAGATTAAAGTAATAACCAGCCTGCAACATAAAGAATGTACTATTATTGTACAAGACTCAGGTATTGGGATTACAGAAGAAGATTTGCCTTTTGTATTTGAAAGAATGTACAGAGGGGATAAGAGTCGTGAGCAATACGAAGGAAGTGGTATTGGTCTCACCATGGTAAAAAATATAGTGGAGAAACATAAAGGTAAAGTAAGCATCGAAAGTAAAGAAGGCGAATATACAAGAATTATTATCACTTTGCCAGTGCATACCATGATGCTAGAACCAAATAATATCAGTAGTAAAATGAAATCTTATATGAAGATTGGTAGTAAGTATAATAAAGAATAGAGGAATATGGGTTCAGAGTATAAGTAAACCCAATAAAGTGCAAATCAAATAAGTTTATAAATATAATGAGAGCATATCTAAAATAACATATGCTCTCATTTCACTATGGACAGTTGGTAAAGTTCTTAAATATTTTAAACATTTTACTTAGACAATAAGTCACTTAAGTTAATATGGAAGTCATACGTGATTAAAGCATTATGCTAAATCACTGTAGCCCATTACATTATCATTTAATAAGTAAAAGTTGTTTAAGTGACTTTTGAAGGTATTTAAAAATCAAAGAAAGTATACAAGTTTGAAGTGGAATAGCTAAGAGGTTCTTAGTAATTCTTGCTGGTAAAATGGCAAAGAATGCTTTTCCAAAAAGGATACTTGTCCAAAGCGTATTTAGCAGTAAACTACATATAATAGCTTCTAGTGCTACTGCAGATAAAATACGAAGAAATGTAGGTTTTTTCTTGTAGAGAATAACTCCATAGATAAAACCTGTTATCATACTTGTTAAAGTATAGCCCGGGAAATAAGTGCCTTGTGGAAACAAAAAAAATCCCATAAGGTCTGTAATGCCACCAGCAAGGCAAGTTAAATACGGGCCAAATAAATAGCCGGTTAAACCAGTGGCAATAAATCCGAAAGTAAGTTTGACAATACCAAAGGAAATACCAGTAATACGGCTTAGAATAATTTTTAGTGCAAGCAGTAAGGCAAAAAGTGCCATACGCTTAATTGTAAATGTCTTGTTCATATGAGCGGCTCCTATTTAAATAAACCCTAAAGTCTTAAAAATAAGATTTGACCAAAGGGATAGAGACGCTGCTTTTGGCAGCGGAATGCGACATAAGTACCGCAAGCAGAATGCTTTTCGTCTAGTGGCAACTTCCCGTCCATCTAGCACTTAACGCACTTACATCTACTCTGCCAACTGATCGATAGTGATACTCTTATTATAACAGAAACTATCTATTTAAATAGAGGAATTAAAAAAAAGATAGATGAGGCATAAAAAGTTAGAATTAAGTTTACAATTACAGAGAACGTTTTTATAATAAAAGCATCAATAAGGAAATAATTTTATTAGGTTATACTTTTTTGAAGATAAAATAAGGTATCTATTTAAATAAAGGATGATTAAGTTATCCTAAGAATACAAATATATTTTGTATGGATATCATAAAATAGAAATAAAGACCCTCTAGAAAGACGTATTTTATGATAGGATAAAGATATAAATTTAGTTACAAGAGTAGAGGAGAAGACCATGTTAAACAAGAAAGATCCATATATGTTACTGAGTGTAGTCAACATGAAACTAAGAGATGAAGCACCAAGCTTAGAAGAATTATGCAAAACTTATGACAAGGATCAAGATGAGTTAGTAAACCAACTTGATGCTATTGGATACATTTATGATGCTCAGCATAATCAATTTATTGCAAAATAGAAGGCTGTAAATAATATAAAAGGTAAATCATTATACTTACCCTAGATTAGAACAAAAACTAAGAAGAGGAGCTTGAAAAATGTCATTTGAAAATAAATTAAACCAATATGCTAAACTCGTGGTAGAAGTAGGGGTAAATATTCAAAAAGACCAAATTTTAGTCGTGCGTACGCCTGTTGAAGGTGCTTATTTTGCAAGATTACTTACAAAATGTGCTTATGAAGCTGGGGCAAAGCGTGTTTATGTAGAATTTAGTGATGAGCAAATCAGTAAATTGACCTATGAATATGCTTCAGAAGAAACATTATCTGATTTCCCAGAGTGGGAGACGATGAAATACGACAAGTATGTTGAGGAGAATGCAGCCTTTATTAGTATTAGTGCATCTAATCCAGATTTATTAAAGGATATACCAGTAAGTAAAATTTCAGCAGCCCAAAAGGCAGCAGGCAAAGGACTTGTGAAGTTTAGAAAAGCTACAAGCAATTCCGAGGTATGTTGGTGTGTGGTTTCTATTCCAACAGAGAGCTGGAGTAATAAAGTCTTCCCAGAATGTGAAAATACAGAAGCAGCCAAAGAGCTCTTATGGGAAAAAATCTTTGAGGCAACTCATATGGACGCAGAAGACCCAGTGGCAGCATGGCGCGCACACACAGATTATTTAGCAGATAAATGTAAGTATTTAAATGAAAAGAAAATCAAAACACTTCATTATACAGCCCCAGGTACAGACCTATATGTGGAACTTCCAAAAGGTCATAAATGGGAAGGTGGCGGAGAATATAGTACAAAAGGGACTTACTTTGTAGCCAATATGCCAACGGAAGAAGTCTTTACAATGCCGCATAAATATGGGGTAAATGGTGTATTAAAAGCAACAAAACCGCTTGTTTATGGTGGTAATTTGATTGATAATTTTTCTTTTGAATTTAAAGAGGGCAAGATTGTTTCTTTTGAAGCAGGAACAGGGAAAGAAATGCTTGCTAAATTAATAGAAACAGACAAAGGAACTGCATATTTAGGAGAAGTGGCGATTGTACCACATAGTTCATCTGTATCTAAAACTAACACACTATTTTTTAATACTTTATTTGATGAAAATGCGTCTTGTCACTTTGCCATTGGAGCATGTTATCCAACAACCATTGAAAATGGTGTGAATATGACAGAGCAAGAATTAGAGGCACATGGCGGCAATATTTCCATGGAGCACGAAGACTTTATGGTAGGAAGTGATGCGCTTACTATAGAAGCAACCACACATGCTGGTGAGACATTCTATGTACTCAAAGATGGAGAATGGGCTTTTTAGAAATAAAAAAGTAAAATTTTAGAACCCAAATCAAATCAGAGAAAAATAGAATTATACAAAATAGAAAAGAAAAATTAAATTTAAGAAAAACAAGATAAGATAATAAATTATATAAGAGAAAGGTTAAAATGGGAGGAATCATGATGGGATTTTTCAAAAAGCAACTTTTAGATGTGATTCAACAATTTGATGAAAATGCAAATACGTTGGTGCATATGTACCCAATGGAGGACCAAGAAATTCAAAATGGGGCACAGTTAACAGTAAGACCGGGACAGGTAGCTGTCTTTGTAGATAAAGGTCAAATTGCAGATGTATTTGGGCCTGGTACTTATAAATTAACAACGGATAACTTGCCACTTCTTTCAAATCTAAAAAGTTGGGCATATGGGTTTAAATCACCTTTTAAATCAGATATTTACTTTGTAAATATGAAAGAATTCCTTGATAACAAATGGGGAACATCCAATCCAGTATGGATTCCAGATAGTCAATTTGGTCAAGTACAAGTAAGAGCGCATGGTACTTACGCCTTCAAGATAGAAAACCCAGTAGCATTATTAAATAATATTGTAGGGGCAAAATCTATTTATCGTTTAGAAGATTTAAGCTCTCAGCTTAGAGGCTTTATTGTATCTCAGTTCTCAGATATTATTGGTAGCTTACACTTATCTGTGACACAAATTGCATCCAATTACAATGAAATTGGAGATGCACTCAAAGAAACGTTAGCGAAGCCTTTTGGCGATTTAGGTCTTTCTATCACACACTTTACGATTGGTAATATTGGACTTCCTGAGGAAATTGAAAAGAACTTAAAAGAACTTACAAGCATGAATATCCTTGGAAGTGTTCAAAATGATAAACTTAGCAAAGTTCAAATCCTAAAGCAATTAGAAATCATGAATACATCTGCAAGTAATAGTAATAGTGCAGCAAATACCATGATGCAAAGTGGTATGGGTATGGGAATGGGTATGCAAATGGCAGGTATGTTTGCAGAGAATATGAAACAAATGAATGCAAATGCTCAAAATATCTATGCACAGTCATCACAACCAGCTCCAGCACCTACAGTCAATCAAGCGGACTTTATGGAATGTAGTAATTGTCATGCTTCTATCAAAAAAGGTTCTAAATTCTGCTCAGAATGTGGTGCTAAAGTAGAGGTTTCTGTGCCTAAGAGTAAATTCTGTTTAAATTGTGGCGCAGCAGTGGATCCAAATATGAAATTCTGTACAGAATGTGGACAAAAATTAAACTAAAATAAGAACTAGAGAAAGAGGTTTTTACAAATGAAAATAGGCGTATTAGATGCTTTAACAGTGGGGCAGGATATTGACCTTTCACCACTTAATGCATGTGGGGATGTAGTAATTTATGATTTGACGAGTCCTGAGGAAGTTGCCCAGCGTGTTAAAGATTTAGATGTGATTATTACGAACAAAGTAGTATTAGGTAAAGAGAATCTAAAAGATTGCACTCATCTAAAAATGATAGGACTATTGGCAACAGGTTATAATAATATCGATATTGATTACGCCAGAGAAAAAGGTATTGCGGTTGCCAATGTAGCAGGTTATTCAACTGAAAGTGTGGCGCAACATACTTTTGCGATGCTTCTTCATTTAATGGAGCATCTAGGACAATATGATGCTTATGTCAAAAGTAAGGAATATGCAGATAGTGAAACCTTCACCTATATTGCATGGCCATATAGAGAGTTAAGTGGTAAAACACTTGGTATTATCGGATTTGGTGCAATTGGTAAAGCCGTTGCACGAATTGCAACAGCTTTTGGTATGAATGTAGTGTATTATTCTACATCAGGTCAAAATAATAGTAGTAGTGATTGCAAACGTGTAAGCTTAGATGAATTACTAACTATGAGTGATGTCGTTTCTATTCATGCACCATATAATGAAAAAACACATCAGCTTATTGGTTATGAACAAATAGCAAAGATGAAAGAAAATGCCTACTTATTAAATTTAGGTAGAGGCAATATTGTTGTGGAAGAAGATTTAGCAAGAGCACTTAATGAAAATCTTATTGCTGGTGCTGGTTTAGATGTATTGGCTAAAGAGCCAATTGACCATCATAATCCACTGTTTAAGGTAGTAGATAAAAATAAAATACTCATTACACCACACATTGCTTGGGCAAGTGTGGAAGCAAGAACACAGCTGATTAAAGAAGTTGTGATGAATATTGAGGCATTGAAAAATGGTGAAAAGCGTAATAGAGTAGTTTAAAATAACATCCTGAAAGCAAATTAATGCGTTTGGCTTTCAGGATGTATTTTTTTGCTTAAAATCTTGAAATTAACCTATATAATGAAGAGTTATTTAGGAGCTGATGTAAAATAGAGTCATAAGGGATAAAATCTTAACTGCTTCTTTATAGAGAAAACGATATAATTTTGAGTGAGTAGAGGAGGTGTGTGTTGAATCAATAAGAGAGAAGATATCATAAAAGCGTTAGCTATACCAATGAAATATAACAATAAAACATATAAAAAGTAAATATGAAGAAAAAGAAGGGATTAATTCAATGTCATTAACAGATTTTATGGGATTACTTGGCGGATTAGCACTATTTTTATACGGCATGCAGATGATGAGCTCGGGATTAGAAGCTGCTGCTGGGAATAAGATGAAACAAATCTTAGAGAGATTAACTGCCAATCGTTTTTTAGGTGTTGTAGTTGGCGCCGTTATTACAGCGGTTATTCAATCTTCATCGGCAACAACAGTTATGGTGGTAGGTTTTGTTAATTCAGGAATGATGACTTTGCGTCAAGCAGTATGGATTATCATGGGAGCTAATATAGGAACAACTATTACTGGCCAATTAATTGCTTTAGATGTAGGCGCTATTGCACCATTTATTGCTTTTTTAGGAGTAGCAGCAGTAGTCTTTTCAAAAAATAAAAAAGTCCATCATATAGGAAATATTTTAGCAGGACTTGGTATTTTATTTATAGGAATGGATATGATGAGTGGGGCTATGAAACCACTAGCAAACTCAGAGGCTTTTGTAGGTTTACTTACAAAGTTTGAAAATCCAATCTTAGGTATTCTAGCAGGGTTAGTCTTTACAGCACTGATTCAATCTTCTTCTGCCTCAGTAGGGATTTTACAAGCATTAGCAGCAAGTGGTGTGATCGGACTAAGTAGTGCTGCCTTTGTACTCTTTGGACAAAATATAGGAACATGTATTACAGCATTACTTGCGTCTATTGGAACAAGTCGTAATGCTAAGCGAACAACAGTGATTCATATTTCTTTTAATGTAATAGGAACGATTATTTTTACTATTTTATGCTTATCTACACCACTTATAGCTAGCGTGCAGGGATGGACACCAAGTAATGCGCCAGCACAGATTGCTAATTTACATACATTATTTAATGTCGTGACAACAATTTTATTATTACCATTTGCAGGATGGCTTACGGTACTAGCAGAACATATTTTGCAGGATAAAGGCGAAATAGAGCCTGAGCATTTAGAACATCAGCTTATGTATATCAAAAATATACATACAGATAAGCTTGGTGTGTCTACAATAAGTATGGAGGGTACAAAGAATGAGCTTACACGTATGCTCCGTATGGCAAAAGATAATGTTCATGATGCCTTTCAGGCCTTTGATACACACGATTTAGATGCAGTATTAGAGATTGAAAAGAGAGAAGACTATATTGATTATCTGAATAAAGAAATATCTAGATACATCACAAGAGCCATTACACATGAAAGTACAGAAGATGGAAGTCAGGTATTTAACTCTTATTTTGCCATGACAAGTAATATTGAGAGAGTGAGTGACCATGCAGTTAATATTGCAGGATATGCCCTTATGATTGAAAATAATCAAATTCAGTTTTCAGATATGGCAAAAAAAGAAATTAATGAAATGCAAGGTATATGTGATAGATTATTTGAACTTTTATTTGAAGAAAAAGAGGATGCCATTAGCTGGCATACACAAATAGCGTGCTTAGAACAAAAGATTGATGATATGACAAAAGAATATCGTAACAATATTTTCTCTAGAATACGAAAAGGAACTTGTACAGACGAAGGGAGTATTTTATTCTCTGAAATGCTCACAGATTTTGAGAGAATTGGCGATCATGCACTCAATATTGCAGATGAAATGCTAAAAATTATTTTAGTAGAGAAATAATATACGCCAAGGAGAAGAATGATGGTAAAAAATATTTTTGGACTAGATTACTTATTTGAAACATTTCCATTACAAACTAATTTATTTTTTGTGGGCTTAATACTGGGAAGCTTACCAGTAATTCCCGTAAGGTAAAAAACAAACGTATTAATAAAGGTCATATAGTAGTAGGTATTTTGTTTTTTTGCATAGTGGTAGGGATGGCGTTAATAATAGAAGTTTAGATATTGAAGTTATAGAAATTGATGGTAGACCAGTGAGTAAGATAAGAATAAAGTTATTAAGTAAATGTAATAAGGCATAGTAAAAGCAGATCATCTTAGGTGATCTGCTTTTATTATGCTTATTAATTGTGTATATAAATTAAAATTTTATGTAAAATTGTTTTCTGTAAAAAAACATTTGCACAAAGAAAGAAAAATGAAGGAATATCGCTGTTTATCCATCAAAAATAGGGCTTTTTTGTATATAAATAGCTAAAAAATAAAAATTTACATAACTAAACTTGCAAAAATAAGAATTATAATGTATTATGTTAATAAATTAAACAAGTTTG
>JAGAVZ010000010.1 GCA_017941635.1 Cellulosilyticum sp. | reverse complement strand
TCTCAGCATCTAATTCTTCTCTTGTTTCTATGTAATCTATTAATCTCATTAAATCCCATGTACACATTCCCACTACTGTTTCGCCTAGTGGAAATGCCATATGTGCCAAGTGAAAGCATGTACTTGTTAAAAAGTCTTCCTCTTTATCTGTTTGCTTTGCTTTTTCTCTTCTATCACCAAATCCTCTGGCATCTGGACAGAATACAACATAACCTTTTTTCGCCATGTCTAATCCATAAGCATAATTAAACTTTTCGATAGCATCTGCTACTGCTGGTATATCATCTCTACCTACAATAGCATGCTTGCCTGCACTGCTATGTCCATGTGGCGCTAGCATTACTTGTTTTTTCCCATTTACCATAAGTGGTTCATCTGGAACAAGTACATAAAATGGCATCCATACTTCTGGTTCTACCTGAATAATCATTTCCTCTCTTACCATACCGTCTAACTTTACTGTTTCAATATGTTGAGGACTTAATGGACAAGCTTCCATATGTTTGAGTCCTGTAATATCCCATAAAATTTCTCTAACTTCCTTTTTCCATACGTTATATTCTTCTATTGAAGTTGCTTTAAAAGCTTTTTGTCTACCTCTTTTATCAAAGACTCTTTTAAGATGCTCTATCGATGTATAATACTTATCTGTATGAATTGTTCGCTCCATAGCTTTTCTCCTTTAGCAGTTAGATTTCTGATTTTTGTAGATTTTACCTTATTTTATTATACATTGCTTTTGTTTTTTCTTTCAATTTATCTCTTTACATATCTTGCATTCTTTATATAAAAAGAAAAACACGCCCGATTATAATATGCTTTCCTTAGGATACATCAATTAAAGATTATTCTATCCTGTCATATGGAAACTTTATTAAACCTTGCATGCTTTTCTATTCTTTATTCTATATTTATTCACTCTAGGCTCATTACCTATTACTACTTATATATCTAACCCTATAGATTTTTGTATATTATGGCTACTATTATTTGCGATACACTCATCCCATAAGTATCTTTTATGCCTTACTTTTTAATTTCTTTAGATATTGGTCCTTTAAGGCATTTTTATCTTCTAATTCTTTTATTCTTCTATTTAATGTTTCAATATGGTCTAATGTTATTTTTGCACCATGTCGATTGATAACATCCTCACTTGTTAATAATTGATTAAGCCAATCAATAGCTGAATCCTTTTTCATTTGGCTATAAGTGTAATCTTCTCTTCCAAACATTCTGCGTCCTCCTAAAACTACCTATCTTTATATGTAGCATGTCTTACTTTTATTTTATCATAATCTTTGATTTTTAATCACCTTAACTTTTACCATAAGAATTCTTATCTAGCTACCTATTGTAAAAACTATATTCCATCATTGTATCTATTGGTTATATTTAATTTCTATACACATTTCTTATATCCATAAATCCTAAAGCATACTCTCCCCGTTTTGGTACATACTAAATCTAGTTAATAGTGTCTTATACTTATTCTAATATTAGTGGAGGTTTATATATGTGTACTGCTTTAACACTAAAAACAGAAGATGATTATACCCTCTTTGGACGTAATATGGATTTGGAATATACCTTTGGACAAAGGGTTCAACTTATTCCTAGAAACTATGCTTATACCAATTCTATTACTAATGAAACTTGCCATACCAAATATGCTATTTTATCTATGGGAACACTCTTAGGTGGCAAACATCCTACTCTAGCAGATGGAATGAATGAGAAAGGCTTAGCTTGTGCTGGATTAAACTTCCCAGACTATATCAGCTATGCTGATGAACCTGTAGATGGAAAAATCAACATTGCACCTTATGACTTTATGCTTTGGGTACTTAGTAATTTTTCTTCTATTGAAGAATTAAGAGGTCCATTAGAAAATATCAACCTTGTGGCAAAACCATATGATGAGCAAACACCGATTGCTACTTTGCACTGGATTATAAAAGATACAACTGGTGCTTGTCTTGTTGTTGAAAGTACCAAAGAGAAACTTTGTATCTATGATAATCATATTGGAGTCCTTACCAATTCACCTACCTTTGATTGGCACATTACTCACCTCAATCAATATGTTGGACTTAGCTCTTATCAAGCTGAAAATACTTCTTGGTGTGACCAAGAACTTACACCTTCTGGTCATGGTTTAGGAGCCTTTGGTCTTCCTGGTGATTCTTCTTCTATTTCACGATTTGTACGCATTGCTTTCTTTAAATCTATCTTACCTCCTATTCCAACCTTAGAACGAGGTATTTCTGAGCACTTTAAACTATTAGGCAATGTCTCTATGACTAATGGTATTATCATCAAACCTCATAACCAATATGAAATCACTATCTATACCTCTTGTATGTGTCTTGAAAAAGGTATCTACTATTATAATAACTACACCAATCAACGTATTAATGCCATTGATATGCATAAAGAAGATTTAGATGCTACGGAAATTAAAGCTTTTGACTACCTAAATAAGGAAGATATTAACTATCAAAATTAAACAAGAAAAACTAGGGTTCTATTTACTAAAACCCTAGTTTTTCTTGTTGAAATGTGGCATTACTTTTTTTAACTAATTTATCAATAATCTAGCTTATAGCTAGTTATTGTCCATAATATGCATTGGCTCCATGCTTTCTCATAAAGTGTTTTTCTTTAATCGCATTTGGTGCTGGACCTACTTGACTATTAATCATTTCTGTTTGATAAGCCATCTTTGCCACTTCTTCTAAGACGACTG
>JAGAVZ010000131.1 GCA_017941635.1 Cellulosilyticum sp. | reverse complement strand
TCAAGACCTCTGTCACCTATCCTATCCACCAAAATCAATTTGATGCTTTAGTCAGCTTTACTTATAATTGCGGCAAGGGTGCTCTTAAAACCAGTACACTCCTTAAAAAGCTTAACCAAGGAGACATCGAGGGTGCTGCCCAGGAATTTTTACGCTGGAATAAAGCTGGTGGTCAAGTATTACAAGGCCTTACTAGAAGGCGTACTGCTGAAAGGAAGCTGTTTTTAACCCCACCTGAAGATCCCCTCTATGAGCGGGCTATAAACACCTTAGTAAAAGCTCAGATTATTACCTCACCACAGATTTGGAAAGACAGGACTTATACCCAGGCAAACGTCCGGGACCTTATGATTAAGGTTGCCACAAAAATGTAGCTTCTTTATACCGTTTCCAATTAAAATAGGCAGAGATAACGAGGTGTTATCTCTGCCTATTTTAATATGCTTATTCAACGACTACTTCCGCTATAACTGTTACACTATTACCTGCATAGTCCACAGCAGTAAGTGGCACATTGTAGGTGCCTTTTGCAGAAGTATCCAGTTCTGATAAATCGGCTGTGATGGTAGCCTTAATATCGAGACCATCTTTATCGAGAGCAGATTCTACAAAGTCATTCTTCCAATTAATAGCCGCAGTATCTTCATCCAGTTTAAGGGTGCGGTAATCTGCTTTTAAAGAAATGGTTGGCTCAGTCGTATTATTAGCATCATATAGGGTTACTTTAAACTGAGACTGTCTCGTATTTTCTGCAGAATCTGTCATACTTACTCTAATCCCTTCTGTGTAGTCACCTACCTTATTAAAGTCAATAGTACTTGTATCAAATGTTGCCTGCGTCATATCTAATGGTCCATCTATATTATCTTTGGCTGTAAAGTAAGTCTTCCAGTCCACAGATTGAGGGTCTACACCTACTTCAAATACAAGTGCCTTGTCTTCGACTTGTTCAATAACAGGTTTAATATTATCACGTGCCTGATCAAAACTTAAAAGGGTTTGCATCTCTTCAATCTTCTGAACAATATCCCCTTTCTTAGCCTCAACAGCGATCGCATAGTCACTTGTGCCAAAACCATAAAGCGCATCTCCTGCAATACTCATAAATGGCCAGTAAACACCTGTTGTAAGGCCAAGTTCTGTAACAGGCGTCTTAGTCGTTTCATAAATCTCTAGCATATCTTGCCCAATCTCAGGATGGAACACATCAAAAGTATTCATAAACCAAGAATCAACGCCTTCTTCAACACCAAGTTCTTTATCACGTTCACGATAAAGCTCGCTACAAATCGCCCAGTATCTTCTTACCGCCTTAATCGCCACGCCTACTTTCTCCTCTGGGACGCCTCTTAAAACAGCAAAACTTTCCCCAGGTGTACAAGATAATACATACTCTGGGTCATCTGCTGCCATATGATCAGGTCTTGGGAAAGGAATAATACCGATAGACTGTCCCCGCTCTGCCAGTTTAGGAGAAATATAACTTAAACGCCATGTCTCAATATTGGAAAAAACACTTTCCCCACGCTCAAAAGCACCTGCTTGATCACTGTAAACAGATGAACTGGTTCCTTCAACAAGCGTTGTTTTTAATAATTTTGTATGGATTAAATCGCCTATATAATTAACCGTTTCAATAGTTCTAGGTGTATCAATTTCTAAACCTTTAGCCCCATAGATACTACTTCCATTGGCGTGAAGTGCCTGAACTAAAGCTTCTGTATAATCTGTCCAATACGCTTCTATTCTTTGTTCTGGCCTTTCTGGTGCCTGACTATTGGTAAAATGCGCATCAATCTTTGCTAAGTAATCTTTAAAAACACTCCAAGTACATTTACCTTGTTTATATAAGTCTGAGGGATAAACAGTCTTACCATTTTCTTTAAGAGCATCGACTTCTTCTAGGTAGGAAATATTAAAAACAAGAGGAGAGAGCGGCCCGCCCATTGGGGAATCTTCAATAAAGTAATAATGCCCATAGATAGGGGGCATAGGATTGTCTCCTAATAAGTCTACATAATCATCAAGAGGCTGCAAGACATTCTGCCCTAGGATAGTACCCTGACCATTAGTCCAGATACGTGCCACATCACAAATAGGATCTCCAGATAACACACTTTGAAGCAAAACTTCTGTTACATCTCCTGTATACTGAACAAACTCAAGCTCTACATTCATTTCTTCCTTAAGCTGTTCTAATGCCTGAATCTTAATCAGCCTATTCTCCTCATCCATGACATATTCTCCCGTCACAGAGTCCTTATAATAAGGATCTTCCTCACTGGCTATATGCGAACCATAACGTATCACAATAGGCTCTTCCTCATGCTTTGCCTCCTCATCCTTCTCCTGTTTAGTAGGCTCTGTTTGACCACTGTCTTTGGCAGGAGCCTCTGCGTTCGAACATCCCGCTAAGACCATACTTGCTACTACTCCTAATGTGAGCATCTTTCTTAATTTTTTAAACATCCCTTACTCCCCTTTCTTATTTTTACCTCTAAGACATTTTAGACAAATCTCCTTTTTAAGTTTCCTATTTTTAGTAAATTTTTACTTCTTCTAAAGTAAATTCTATTTATATTCCTATATATATGTTATGATTTATTAGCTTTAATTATCAATATTTTTTATATTCAAATATCTTATTACTCCTTTATGAGCTCTCCTCTATCTATCCAGTCATTGCTTCACCTAAAATA
>JAGAVZ010000130.1 GCA_017941635.1 Cellulosilyticum sp. | reverse complement strand
TTCCATAAGAGAAAAATAAAGAACACATAAAAAGATAATAATAATAGCTGCAACAGCTGTTGCTAGAAGTGTCATAATATTTTCTTTTAATGTAAACTCATGCATAGTTGTCAAGCCTGTAAACATTAAGAATAAGAACCAGATTGTTCCCATTGTATTAAATGAAATAACTAAACTTGCTTCTTCCATAATGATAATGTTACTTAGTAAAACAGTAATCACATTAAACACAATAATAGGAAGTAAAGAGTAACTGACTAATACATAAAGATCTTTGATTTTTGCCTTACCATTGTAGAGTGTGGAAACACTCCAGTTACTAATCATAAATAAGAATAGTGGTGCTAATGCAATGGTCACAATGGCAATACTATTCATTTCAAATAAAGCGTTTTCATTTATGATATAGCCTGTATATTGATAGCTGATTACTTGTACAATGCTATAAATTGCCAGTAATAATGTTGCAAGAAGCATATTACCTTTACCACGCCATTTAATCTCATAAAAAGCATCAAATGGGTGGAAAACTGTATACTTCAGGTAATTTAAATCTTCAACAAATTGTTTCATTTCAACCCCTCCTTATTTTCTTTGCTTTTTATAATAGCGGTATTCAGAGTAAGCAACGCCGGCAACTACAAGAATCATACCTGCAAAGATAAAGGCAAAATGTTCTTGAATCCATATACTACGATAGCCGTTAAAAGCTTTAGAATATTCTTCTCTGTTATTTCCTAATTTGAAGTAATACATTGCTTTTTCATAGTCTTCTTTCATAAGGTAAGATTTACCGATGGTTGTATAAGCCATCTCAAAGTTACCGTTAAGACTAACCGCCTCTTGTAAAAGTTCAGTTGATTTATCCCATTCGCCTTTGTAGTAAGCCTCAGCTGCTTCAAGTGCTAATTCGCCAAATTGTGTTGGTTTGTATACATAGGCACATTTCATTTGTTTATCTGTTACGATAAGTTGGTTATCGAGCCATGCTATTGAAGTTGGATCGTTAAGTTCACCTTTCATAAAACCTTTTTTGCCAAAGACATTCATAAGCTCCCCATCAAAGTTATAGATAAATATACGACCATTATTTTTATCTAATAAAGCATATGTACCATAATCTGTAATGGCAATATCTACAAATTTACTTGGTGACTGTGTCACAACAAGCTCTGTTTTATCGATTAAGTCACCTACTACTGGCCAGAAGCCATTTTCACGAAGTACGTTTTCACCTTTTGGATTTAATCTAAACACCATATCTTTTGCACTTGTGTCAAAAGTAGTAGCATAGATAAAGCCTTCATCATCAATTTCAATATTATTGAAAGACGGCGCAAGTACTTTTTGCATCTTTGCTTTTTGCTCTTCAGATGCCATGTTTCTCCAGAAGTGGTCCATTAAGTTTACTTTTGGTTTATTAACCCCAAAGTATCTGTTGAACTCGCCATCGTTGTTAAGCTCAATGATTCCTTCGAATCCTGATTGTACAATGATGTAAATTCTGTTAATACGGTCTACTGCAACTTTAGAAGGCTTAAAGCTTGTTTGCCCTACCATATTAGCTGGTTTTGTAATAATACGATTAAGTGTAAAATCTTTTTCATTTAAAACGACAATTCTCTCATTACCCGTATCTGCAATGTAGATTTCTTCATTTTGTTCATGAATAAAGACACCCTCTGGGTTTTTTAAAGTAACTTGACTTTTTGTCTTAGGATCGATTGCAATCTTTCCTTCTGCATTACGTACAACTTTAATACTATTTATTAATTCAAACTCTGTATTAAAAACATTA
>JAGAVZ010000129.1 GCA_017941635.1 Cellulosilyticum sp. | reverse complement strand
CGCGGTCTCCTTGATCTGGCAGCCTTAAAATGATTTTAGTATTAGTATTTCGAATGGCTGATAAGTCTAATAGACCCGGAGATTGATCTACAATAATAAACCCTTCTCCATAGGTACGCATTTCAGCGATGGAATTACTAAGAAGTTCTACAGCTTTACCAAGTATATTTGAACTTTCACTAGATTGCTCTGTACTTGTTCTTCTCAATAGGTTATGTGCTTCTTCTAAAACAGTAATATGTTTGAGTGGAAGGTTGCACCCCTCAGTCGTTGACATGCGATATTCTTGTAGCTTCATTACAAGAACACCCATAATTAAAGCCTTTGTTTCCGTATTTCCAATTCTGTGAAGGTCTATTATACAACTTGTATCAAACAAGACTTCATTAGGAATTTCACGAGCACCAAAGATTTTACCATTAAGGCCATTAGTTAAGGATTTTACTCTGGTAACTAAGGCTCCAGTATAATTGCCTTTTAATTCATCTGAATAAGCCGTTTCTTGTATCACATCTGGCAATACCTCTAATAAGTCAGTAAAGGTAGGAAATAATGAATCATTTACTGGGTTAATTGATTCATCTAAATCCCATCCACAAAGTATATAAGCACTTTCAATAGCTTGTTTAAGCACAGCTGGCATTGCTGCATACATAGGCCAACAAATGTTAAATATTTCAGTTAACCTATCAATATGCTCTAATATGTGTATGGATTTCGGGAAAGAAAAAGGATTTATTTGAAGCACTTGTCCATCAACAGGATTAGTTCCAAGTGTTGTTACACCTTTTAATCCTCCAAATACATTTTTGTATTCACCTTTTGCAGGTTCAATCACTAAGAAAGGAACATCGTTTTTTTCTTTCAATTCATTTAACAAATGATAGATAGTATTAGATTTTCCAGACCCAGTAGAACCTGTTACAAAAGTATGCATACTTAGACTTTCGACATCTATTTCAATACGTGTACTTTCCTCTTGTCCCATATGGTATACTTGCCCTAATCTTAATTTTGTGCTCTCTTCTAAGTCATCATATGTAATGATATCCCTACTAAACTCCGCATACTCTAATACAGCTAAACCTTGAACAGATTTTCTAGGCCAAGACATCTGAATAGTAAGTTCTGGTGTTGTAATTAAAGTACCTGGTGTAACATGTGGAATGTGTACATCATACTGATTGTCTATAACTAATTTTGGATGTGATAGGCTCTTTAAACTATTAGTAACTCTTGCTAAGTTAAGTTTATTTTCTTGGTCCCATAGGTTAACATGTATACCCTCAACAGAAGTATTTTGCCCTCGTATAATTGCAGCATAGTTACTACTAGCAACACGAGCTGTTTGGATATCATCGGCTAAAAAATAAACAGCACTATCCCACATTCCAAAGTTTTCACCGTCTTGGATTCGTTCTAACATAGCATCTATTTTTAATAAAAGTTGCTGAGTTGTTTTGTTTTCTAATTTAATTTGTAAATTTCTAGATTGACCTGTAGTATCACTCTTGGAATTATTATGTTGAATAGATTCAGCTTGACTACTACCTCTAGATTGGCTATCAGAATGTGTTTTACTTTTGTTTGTTGAATAGGAGTTTGATTCATTAACAGACTCTGTTTCTGAACCTATTAAACTACCAACTAATGATCCAGCTACACCTCCAGCTAAAGATCCTACAACGGAACCAGCAGGGCCAAATAATAATCCGGCTGAAGAACCAATTAGGGTACCTACTGCTGCACCTTTATTACTAGTATGTGATTCACTTGTACCTACAGTATGCCCTTGAGATGTCCCTTGTGTATAGCTTTGAGTCTGTGTTAGGTTAGAACTTATAGTAGACGTAAACCCTTTAGAAATACCTTCTGTAATATTTGTTGACTCGTTTGCACCAAAATTCAAATCGGTACTAGCAAAAGGGCTCATTTGCGTATAGATTTCTTCATAT
>JAGAVZ010000128.1 GCA_017941635.1 Cellulosilyticum sp. | reverse complement strand
TTTAAATTTTGGATTTCTTGGACAGAATAATAATTGAGCTCTAACATGTGATGTCCCCCTGTTTTATATTTGGTGTAAAGGTAAGATATCACATGATTAGGGCTTATTCTACTTGTAAATTTAACTAGCACAACTCGTTATTTTATCATATTTTCAGAATTTTTCAATTTACTTGTTGTTATAATGATATGTTCTTCAAAAAAAGTAGCTTTTAAGACGAAATTTATCTAAAAGCTACTTTTTTATCTTTAGCATTAATATCTAAGTTCTTCATTAATCCAAACTTTTGCACCTTCGTTATCTGCCTGCAACATTTGGACTTGCCATTCTTGCTCTAAACCTCCTAAATAACTTACCATTTCTCTTCTAAAATCTACTACATTTTTTATAACAGCTAATAGTGTTGGTCCTGCTCCACTCAAAAAAGTACCTTTTGCACCATAGCGTCTAGCTTCTTCTAAAATCTCATCCATATATGGGATTAATTTTGAACGATAGGGTTGATGTAAGCAGTCTTGAGTTGCTATTTCTAAATTATCTATCTCTCCACTCATCATAGAAGCTGCAAGAAGTGCTGCTCTTGACGTATTAAAAATAGCATCTTGTAAACTAACATACTTAGGAAGTGCCTCTCTTGCTAATTCAGTAGATAATGTAAAGTCTGGAATCATAACGGCAAAATGTAAGTTATCTGACACTTTTATTTTCACATATTTCATATCACTTTTATTCATTGCACCAATGGTCATTCCTCCCAGAATAGCGGGCGTAGTATTATCTGGATGTCCTTCAATTTGAGCAGCCATTTGAACAAGTTCCTCTTTTGAAAAAAAACTATGACTCATAGCATTGGCAATATGAAGACCTGCTACAATACATGCGGCACTACTTCCTAAACCTCTTGTATGAGGGATAGAATCTTGTTGCACAATTCTCATTCCAGGTACAGGTTTACCAATGTTCTTATAAAAATAACAAATCGTTTTATAGATTAAATTGCTTTCATCTGTAGGAATATTAGGATTACCATCTTGAATAATAATCTCTAATCCTTCTTCTATCTCCTCAGCATAAACAATATTATACATGGTTAATGCCATTCCTATACTATCAAATCCTGGTCCCATATTAGCCGTTGTTGCTGGTACTTTTACCTTTATCACTTTTTCTGTCCCCCTATCCCTGCAATATTTTAATTTATATACCATAAAAAGGACTGCCACATTGGTTGCAACAGCCCTCTTTTGCCTTAATTACTCTGCTAAGTTAAAGATATCATGAATTGCATTCATTGCTTTGTGCATGTCTTTTTTGTCAATTAAAATTGAAATTTTAATTTCTGAAGTAGAAATCATATGGATGTTAATGTTTGAATCAAACATTGCTTCGAACATTTTAGCAGCTACACCTGCATTAGATGTCATACCTGCACCTACTACAGATACTTTTGCAAGGTTTTCATTGTAATCTACATGCTCTACGCCCCAACGTTCTGCATGATCTTCAATAACAGCTTTTGCATCTTCTAAAGATGTTTCTGGAACTGTGAATGAAATATCTTTTGTTTTATCTCTACCGATAGATTGTAAAATAATATCTACATTAACACCTTTTTTTGCAAGCGTTGCAAAAATATCAAAAGCTTTTCCTGGAGTATCTTTAATCCCAATTAATGAAATACGTGCGATTTCATCATCTCCAGCAACACCACTTACTAACATTCTTTCCATTTTACATGCCTCCTTAACAACTGTACCTTCTGCATTAGTTAAACTTGAACGAACAACAAGCTCTACATTATATTTTTTTGCCATCTCAACAGAGCGATTGTGAAGTACTCTTGCTCCTAAAGTAGCTAATTCTAACATTTCATTATATGTAATTTCATTTAATTTTCTTGCACTCTTTACAACTCTTGGATCAGCAGTATAAACACCATCTACATCTGTATAAATTTCACAACGATCTGCATGAAGTGCTGCCGCAATCGCAACAGCAGTTGTATCTGAACCACCTCTACCAAGTGTTGTTATATCGTCAAAACGATTCATTCCTTGGAATCCTGTTACAATAACAATGTTTTTCAAATCCAATTCTCTTCTTAAACGGTCTGGTTTAATCTTTTTAAACCTTGCATTCCCATAAGTAGAAGTGGTTGTCATACCTACTTGGTGTGCATTTAATGAAACACATGGATACCCAAGTTCTCCAAGTGCCATACACATAAGAGCAACAGATTGTTGTTCTCCTGTAGATAAAAGCATATCCATTTCACGTTTATTAGGATTTGGACTAATTTCTTTAGCTTTTGCAATTAAATCATCTGTAGTATCGCCCTGTGCTGAAAGAACAACAACAACTTCGTTGCCTTGTTTATAAGTATCTGCAATTCTTCTTGCTACATTAAAAACTCTTTCTGCATTTGCAACAGAGCTTCCGCCAAATTTTTGTACAATTAACACAATGCTTCCTCCTCAAAATATACTTGTCATCTATGTTAATAAATTATGACCTCAAACTAAATCTGTAAAAATTGATCCATTAACGTATAGCCTTCTTCTAAGTATATTCCTGTTGTCTTGGCATAGCGTTCTGTATAAGCTTTTTCTTCATGACTCTCTTTACTACGACTATCAAATAACATATATGGGACCGGATCACCTGTATGAGTTCTCAGTCTTAATGGTGTTGGATGATCTGGTAATACTAGTATACGGTACACTTCACCTTTAGCATCTAAAGCCGCCTTAATTGGTGTGATAATCTTTTCATCAATTAACTCAATTGCTTTAATTTTATTTTCTAACTCCGCACGGTGACCACATTCATCTGGTCCTTCCAAGTGCACATAAACAAAATCTTTATCATCTTCCAAAAGCCATTTGATAGCAGCCTCAGCTTTTCCTTCATAATTAGTATGTACATTTCCTGTCACACCTTCTACGTCAATAGAAGTCATGCCTGCACCTATCCCAATTCCTTTGATAAGGTCCACAGCTGAAATAACTGCTCCCTCTACATGATATTTATCTTTAAATAATGGTAATCTTGGTTTGATGCCTTCACCCCAAATCCAAATGCTATTTGCCGGACGAAGACCTTTTTCTTTTCTAGCCATATTTACAGGATGATTTTTTAAAATATCATAGCTTTTTTTCATTAATCCCCAGATTTCATCGCTATGGTCGCCTGTAGGCTTGTAATCCTTAATACATTTTTCAAGGATGTCATGAGGCGGTGTTAAATTCACTTCACGACTTCCCTGATCCCATACTAATAAGTGTCTGTAACTTACACCTGGGTAGAATTTTTTGATTTCATCACCAAAAGCTTCTTGCACTGCCTTAATCAGCTCACTTGCTTCCTCAGTGGTAATTTCATCTGCACTATGATCTAAAATTCTTTTGTTTTCATATTCCTCTTCTTCTTCGCTTAAAGTAACGACATTGGTTCTAAAAGTAACATCTGTTTCTTTTAGAGTAACACCCATACTTAAAGCTTCAAGTGGACTACGACCAAAATAATATTGCTTAGGATTGTAGCCAAGTACATCTAAGTTTGCTGTATCACTACCTTTGGCACATCCTTCTGGAATTGTGTGAACCATTCCTATTTCACTATATTTTGCTAAGGCATCAATCGTTGGTGTTTTAGCATATTCTAAAGGTGTTTTCATCCCTAAACTTTCAATAGGCTCATCTGCCATACCGTCCATTAAAATAACTGCATATTTCAACCCATTCATCCCCTATTCTTGAACACGAATTTTACTAAGTACTTTTACATCACTTAATGCTTCTAGTTTTTCAGAGAAATGTTTTTCTTTCATCACTCTTGTGACAAAGGCATATTCCCCATTTAGCGCTTCTACTTGTTTGACTTCACCAAAGATTTCATTCACTCTTTCCCCAAGTCCTGCATCAGCATTTTCAAGTCTTACAAAGTATGCTACTCTAACGTCTTCTTTTGCTTTAAGGTCAATTTTTTCTCTGTTCCAAATGGTCATGATATTTGTGCCTTTATGTTTAGCAGCATCTACAATATCTGCTACTACAGCACTTGCTGTTGGTAACTTACCAGCACCTTTTCCATAAAACATTAAATCATCTACCATATTACCTTTCACAAAAATTGCGTTGAATACATCATTTACCATAGCAAGTGGATGTGATTTAGAAATGAGCATTGGTGATACTCTTGCAAAGACATTGTCATCTTGTCTTTGACAAGTTCCTAGGAGTTTGATAACGCAATTCATTTTTTCTGCGTATACCATATCTTCTTTTGTAATCTTTGTAATCCCTTCTGTTGGAATATCTTCAAAGTTTACATGTTCTCCAAATGCAAGTGAAGATAAAATCGCAATCTTACGACAAGCATCATAACCTTCTACGTCAGCAGCTGGATTCTTTTCTGCATAACCAAGTTCTTGTGCTTCTTTTAAAACATCTTCAAAAGTTCTACCTTCGTCCTTCATCTTAGTTAAGATATAGTTTGTTGTACCATTTAAGATACCTGTAATTTCATTAATTTCATCTGCTGTAATACTTTGATTAAGTGGTCTGATAATTGGAATACCTCCACCAACACTTGCTTCAAATAAAAAGTTTACATTGTGAATTCTTGCAATTTCCAATAACTCAGCTCCATGAAGCGCTACAAGTTCTTTATTAGAAGTTACATAGCTCTTTCCTTTTTCAAGACAAGCTTTGGCAAAATTATAAGCTGGATTAATCCCACCCATAGCCTCTGCTACAATCTCTACTTCTTCATCTTCTAAAATCACATTAAAATCATGTACAATAAGTTCATTAATTGGATCATTTGGAAAATCTCTTAAATCTAATACATATTTAATTTCAATAGGTTTTCCTGCTCTTTTTTCAATGCTTTCGCTATTTGAACGAATTACTTCTACTACGCCACTACCAACTGTACCATAACCTAATAATGCTACTTTCATTACTAAATCCCTCCACATACTATTTTAATAATTAACGACATGTGCTAGTTTATTTTAATTAAGATAGAGGATAAATATGGAAATTGTTAAAAGTATACTATCCCTATTGAAATTGAATACAAGTATATTTATCCAAATATTAGATGTTTAATCTGTCCAGTTGCTTGATTA
>JAGAVZ010000127.1 GCA_017941635.1 Cellulosilyticum sp. | reverse complement strand
GGTTCAGTTATAGCTAATGGAAGGATATATATTAGTGAAATCATCAATAATATAGTTGTATTTATACCTGTTGGTATTTATGTATGTATGTTGAAAAAAGATTGGCCTATTCTTAAGAAAATATCAGTAGGATTTTTTATTAGTTTATGCATAGAAGTTTTACAGTTTGTTTTAGCTATAGGTGCAACTGATATAACAGACCTTATAGGCAATACTTTCGGTGGGATAGTAGGTATTGGAGTATTTTATTTACTCTCAAAAGTGTTTAAAAGTAAAACCAACAATATAATTAATATACTTGCACTAATTGCTACTATTTTATTAATAGTTCTTATATCTATTTTATTTTTTGTAAATTAATATTTTATTTTAATATACGTTAGATAATTACATTATAAATATAAATTAATTCATAATCTTAATATAGTGCGAAATAATTTATATAAAAATAGCTAGACAATGGAAACTCCAATATGTCTAGCTATTTTTATTATTTATCACACAATTGTCTAACAGAGCCTAAGTTTTTAATCTGTTGCTTGAATGACAATCAGTATACCATCTTCAACCCATACTTCAGCTTGATTTTTGGACATATAATTGCTTACTCCCAAACTGCTTCCTATCCTTAAATCATCCTTTTCTAATGGATAACCTAAATTTTGAGTTGTAATACCATGTACAGTACCTGCAAAAGGAATTAAACTTACTAAGTCTCCAACCTTCCCTTGTAACATGATGTAATGATCCACCAATTGTACCACATTATGTGGATTCATTAGTTTTGCTTTAATTCCAGCTTTTAATAGAGGGTATAAAAGTTGAACATTCCCTAAGCTATGATCTAAACGAGTCCCAACTCCTCCATAAACCGTAATTGAAGTAGCACCTCGTTCCACAGCTCTTTTAATAGCAAGTTCTGTATCTGTTTCATCCTTATGTGGATTAAAAACTTCTACAGGAATATCTTGATTGCGATAGTAAGCCAAATCCTCTTCACTCCCACTATCAAAATCCCCTACTATTAAATCAGGCTTAATCTCAAGCTTTAACGCATGGCTCATGCCTCGATCTGCACAAATCACAAAATCATAAGCGCCCTCTTTTGCTAAGTCTTCTTTACAAAAGGTATAGTCACCATATGCGCCATTAGTTAAAATGAGTACTTTCACCTATCTCACCTATACTTCCTGAAATAGTTTTACAAATGCCTCAGCATTTTCTTTAGTTGCTTTGCCATCAAATACAGCTGAACCTGCTACCAGCACATTAGCACCTGCTTCTATAATTTCTTTTGCATTAGCTAATGTCACACCACCATCTACTTGAATAAGTAAATCATCGCGACCTGCTGCTGCTGCTAATGCTTTAACTTGTTTTAACTTTTCGAGCGAATAAGGGATAAACTTTTGTCCTCCAAATCCTGGATTAACAGACATCACAAGCACCATATCTACATCATTAATAATTGGTTCAAGTACGCTCACTGGCGTTCCTGGATTAATGGCTGCACCTGCTTTTGCACCTAAATCATGAATTTGTTGTATTGCACGATGAATGTGTTTTGTTGCTTCTACATGTACTGTTAATAAGTCTGCACCAGCTTCTCTAAACACTTCTAAATAACGTTCTGGTGATTCTACCATTAAGTGAACATCTACTACACCTGTAATATGTGGTTTAATACTTTTTACAACAGGTACACCAATAGAAATGTTTGGCACAAATGCACCATCCATGACATCCACATGAATATAATCTGCACCACCTGCTTGTGCCTCATTGATATCTCTTTGTAAATTTGCAAAATCTGCTGCTAATAATGAAGGACTTAAGTGTATCATCGCTACCATCTCCTTGTATCTTTTAACTGTTTATAATATGTTGTATACGTATTGTATCTTTCTTCTATAATCTCGCCATTTTGTAGCGCATCTTGAACCTTACAGCCTGGTTCATGAATATGCGTACATCCTCTAAATTTACAAGAGCCTATATAGTCTCTAAATTCAGGGAAATAATATTGAAGGTCATCTGGATCAATACCTTCTAGTTGAAGTGATGTAAATCCTGGTGTATCTAGTACAAATCCCCCTTCTGAAAGCGGAATCAGTTCAACATGTCTTGTTGTATGTTTACCTCTTTTGATTTTGTCACTTACACGGCCTGTTTCTAAGGCTAAACCTTCTTCTATCGTGTTAATTAATGTAGATTTACCTACACCAGAAGGTCCTGCAAATACAGTTGTTTTATCTTTTAATTTTGGCATTAAAAAATCTGTATGAATCGCTTTCTTTGCAGATAAGCAAATAACCTCATATCCTACTTTTGTATAACGCTCTACAATATGCTCGTATTCTTCAGGTTTACCTTCATCAATTTTATTGAGCAAAATACATGGCTCAATTTCTTCTTTTTCAATATGAATTAAAAATCGGTCTAATAAATCTAAATGAATTTGTGGATAACTTACAGAAAAAACAACCATAGCTTGATCAACATTGGCTACGGCTGGCCTAATTAAACTATTTCTTCTTTCTAGTATTTCTTCAATTGTCCCTTCCGGATAACGGTCATTTGAATTTTGTTCTTCCTCTTTTAAGCTGATGAGGACATTATCCCCGATAACAGGGATAATGTTTTTATTTCTAAATTTTCCTCTCGCTTTACATTCATAAATGGTTTGACCGGCTTCTACATAATAAAACCCTGCGATACCTTTAATAATAGTACCTTCTACCATTCTCTCTACTCCTTGCTAAAATGTAATTGGATCTTGTGATGTACTTACACCATCAATAAATATATTTACGACACCTGTTCCACTACCCTTGAAACTAAAAGTGTATGGGAACTGATCATATGGCACAACTTCTTCTTTTGTATCTGATGTTCCGTCATCTAATGTTAATTTTGCAACAACACGATAACTTTCTCTAACCTCTGTTCCTGTTGGTAAGTTAACCGTTACATTTTGTATGGTTTGCTCTGGCTCAACTGGCTCTTCTGGCTCTGGTGATGGCGTTGCATCTGGCGATTCAGTTGGCTCCTGATTTGGTGTATCTGTCGCCTCTGGCGATTCAACAGGCTCTTCGCTTGGTTTTGGTTCTTTTGGTCCCTTGCTAACTGTGACATTAATTTTTGTACCTGCATCCACCATTGCACCTGAAGAAACATCTTGTCTAATAACAACGCCCGCTGGTTGGTCATCACTAAACTCTTCAGTTTGTCTGCCTAAACTTAAATTCATACCACCTAATCTACTTCTTGCTTCTTCAATAGTAAGCCCATAGAGATTTGGCACTTCAACACCTCTATCCTCTTCTGGACCTCTGCTGATAACAAGATCAATACTTGTACCTTCTTCAACCTTAGCTCTATAACCTGGATTTTGACGAATCACTTGACCTGCTTCTACTGTATCACTATATTCATAAGTTGTTTCTCCAACCTTTAATTCAAGTTGTCCAAGCGCTGTTGTAACTTCATTAATGGTCATATTGGTTAAAGCAGGAACAGATACCTCTTTTGGGGTCTCTACTTCTTCCTCTTCTCCATCACCCACGGCAACATGAATTTCTACAACTGAGTTCTTCTTAACAGCTGTCCCTGCCACTGGATTTTGTTCAATAACTGTACCATCCTCTGCTATGTCTGATTCAATTTCAACAACCTTTACTTTAAGGTTATTTTTCTTAATTAATCTTTCAGCTTCAACTAATGTTTTTTCAATAACATTTGGCACACTATAACTTTTACCCTTTGTTAAAGATGGAATCCAAAAAACACAAGCTAATGTAATGACAACTACTAATGCTAATGTTGCCAACACCCCACCTAAACTGACAATGACTTTATAGAACGTTGACACTTCACCATCCTCTTCATCTTCGTCATCAAATGCCACTTCCTCGTAAATACTACCACCTTGCACCTGTTCATCAGCTATTGGTTCTTCTGTAGCAGAAGGTATAGATTCTACATCCTCCACATCACTTTCTCTTAATAATTGTGTTTCTTCTTCTGAAAGTAAAATGGTTTTTTCAGCGAAGGCACCTGCCAAACTCACAACATAATTAGGATTAATTAAGACCCCTCTCATATCGCGTAACATTTCATCTGCATTTTGATAACGATCTGCTTGGTTTTTACAGGTTGCATGTAAAATAATATTTTCTAGATTCTGTGGAATTTCTGGATTAATAGAAGATGGTCTAGGAAACTCTTCATTAATATGCTTAAGTGCAATGGAAATATGAGAATCTGCTTCAAATGGTAAACGCTTTGTTGCAAGTTCAAACAAAACAATACCACATGAATATAAGTCACTACTTTCATTCACATATTTGCCTTTAGCTTGTTCAGGCGAAAAATAATGTACTGAACCAATAGCATTTCCTGTTGCCACAATCGTAGAAGAATCTACAGCTTTAGCTATTCCAAAATCTGTTACTTTTAATACACCATCATTAGTCATTAAAATATTTTGTGGCTTAATATCTCTATGAATAATTTTTTTCTGATGCGCATGTTTTAATGCTGAAACCATTTGCACACCTAGTTCTAAAACTGTTTTTGAATCAAATGGACCATCAGTTGCAATGACTTCCTTTAGCGTCTTGCCTTCAATATATTCCATTACAATATAATGGACTTCTTTATCACTGCCAACATCATAAATACCTACAATGTTAGGATGTGAAAGACTCGCTGCAGAGAGTGCCTCTTTTCTAAATTTGACTACAAACTCTTCATCTTGTACAAACTCTTCTCTTAACTCTTTAATTGCTACATAACGCTGCAATCTATTATCTTTAGCCTTATAGACAATAGACATCCCACCTGCGCCAATCTTCTCTATAATTTCATAACGTTCTCCCAATAGGGTTCCTGGCGTTAACATGCTTGATTCACCTCTTGTTTCTTTGCAATTACAACTGCTATATTATCTAATCCGCCTTTTTCATTCGCAGCTTCTATCAAATGATTGACCATTTGTTCCATGTCACCCTCTTGCGCTCTAATAATGCTATGCATTTCTTCATCTGAAAGCATTGAGGTTAGTCCATCTGAACAAAGTAATAAATATTTTACTTTACTCAAATCATAGATGAGCGTATCCACTTTCACTTTTGCATATGTACCAACTGCACGTGTAATGATGTGACGTTGTGGATGAGCTTTGATTTCATTTTCAGCAATGTATCCTTGTTCTAACATTTCCTGTACTAATGAATGATCCGTTGTGGCTTGGAATATACTTTTGTCATTAATAAGGTATAATCTTGTATCCCCTACATGTGCTAAATAAACAATATCTTCAATAACTGTTGCCACTGTTAAAGTTGTTCCCATGCCAGCAAAGGCCTCATCCGTTTTCGCTTTTTCAAACACGATTTGATTAGCATGTTTAATGCCTAGTTTTAATAATATGGTTACATCTTCTCTTGTCCTAATGTCTATATTTCCATGGTCTTTTATATAGTTACAAAAAGAAGTAATAGCAAGCTCACTTGCTACACCTCCTGCTTTATGTCCCCCCATGCCATCTGCCACAATTAATAAATTGGGCAATATACCAACAGGAACATTAGAAACGAAGATACTATCTTCGTTTCGCGTTCTCCTCTTTCCAACATCTACCTTGCCAATAGCATACATGCTATTCACCTCGCTTTTTTATATACCTACGACGTAGTTGTCCACATGCTGCTTCAATATCTGCGCCCAATGTTCTACGAAGCGTAGTTGGTACTCCATATTGTTCTAGTATATGAATAAATCGTTCAATCCTTGAAGTTTGACTACTTTTATAATTTCTTTCTTCAATTTTATTTACAGGAATTAGATTCACATGACAAAGCATTCCCTTAAGCAGCTTTCCTAATCGATGTGCATCTTCTTCATGGTCATTCTCTCCTTCAATAAGAGAATATTCAAATGTAATACGACGATTTGTTTGTTTAATAAAGTACTGACAGGTATCCATTAATTCTGCAATACTATATTTATTCGCAATAGGCATAATTGCTTTACGCTTTTCATCTGTAGTTGCGTGTAATGATAAAGCTAAATTGATTTGGAGTTTTTCATCCGCTAGGCGTCTCATTTGTGGTACAAGTCCACAAGTAGAAACGGTAATATGTCTGCCACCAATGTTTTGTCCCATTGGGTCATTAATCAGACTTAAAAACTTAAGGGTAATATCTAATTCTTCTAAAGGCTCACCACTACCCATGATTACAATGTTGGATACTCTTTCGTTGGTATCCTTTTGGATGGCATAAATTTGCCCTAACATTTCACTTGGTAATAGATTTCTCACACGACCTTCAATTGTCGAAGCACAGAATTTACAGCCCATTCTGCATCCTACTTGAGAAGAAATACATACAGAGTTCCCATGTTTATAGCGCATAAAAACACTTTCTATTATATGTGAATCCCCTAACTCAAACAAGTACTTTATCGTTCCATCAATTTGAGATGTGAGCCTTTCTACAATTCGAAGTGGCATAATTGGATAATCTACTGCTAATCTTTCTCTCAGCTTTAATGGTAAGTTACTCATTTCATTGTAATCCCATACCATTTTTTTGTGGAACCATTCGAAAAGTTGTTTGGCTCTAAATTTACTTTCACCATATCCTAAAATAATAGCTTCTAATTCTTTTAAATCTAAACTTACGATTTCATTCATGTTTAAAGTCTCCCTTTTCTAAAACTAGCAATAAAGAATCCATCTGTATCTGCCATTTGTGGTAGAATTTGAATCATGCCTTTCTCTTTTACCGCATCCTTTAAACACTTAGGAATAGTATCGACAATATCTTCTAATTCTAAACCATATTGCTCAGCAATTTCATGCGCCATTTTTTCATTTTCCTCATAAGAAATCGTACATGTACTATAAACCAGTCTTCCATTTGGTTTAAGATACTGAACTGCATTTTTTACAATCGCTCTTTGAATACTTGCAATATCCTCTAAGTCTTCTTTTGTCTTATTGTGACGGATATCTGGTTTACGTTTCATAATTCCAAGACCTGAACATGGTGCATCTAAAAGAACCTTGTCAAATTTTCCAACGAACGTTTCATTTAGTACTGTGCCATCTTGAAGTGTTGGTGAAATAATGCTAATCCCTAGACGTTTTGCATTTTTTTCAATCAGTTCTAATTTATGTGGATGAACATCACACGAAGTAATATTACCCTTGTTCTCCATTAGTGCTGCCATGTGGACACTTTTTCCACCTGGTGCACTGCACATATCTAAAACCGTATCACCTTTTTGTGGCGCAACCACATGTGCCACTAACATAGCACTTTCATCTTGTACAGTCCATGCTCCTACTTTAAAAGATGCTAGGTTTTGAAGTTTATCTAACTTTCTCACATAAAAGGCTTCATCAAGTAAACGACCTGGTTCAACCACGACACCTTCTGCTTTTAAAGTTTCTATTAAAGCTTCTTTATCTCCTTTTAAAGTATTACATCTACCACATACTTCTGCTCTTTTATTAAGCGCCTCACAAATAGCAGCAACTTCTTCTTTGCTATATTGTTCAAGCCACATTTCAATAATCCATTCTGGAAGCGCATATTGAATACTATATGAAAAGCTTAAAGATTTCTTTGGATCTGGGAAACTTAAGTTTTCTTTTTCACGGTCTATATTACGAAGTAAACCATTTACAAAACCTGATAAGCCTTGGAATTTTCTCTTCTTAGCAATTTTTACAGCTTCATTGATAATCGCTGAAGATGGAATCTTATCTAAATAAATCATTTGATACACACTCATACGCAGTAAGTTACGAATAAGTGGCTTCATTTTTCTAACAGGTGTTTTAGAATATTGATTAATCCAATAATCTAATTGAATTTGATATTTTAAAGTCCCATAGAAAATTTCCGTTGCTAATGCTTTATCTCTTGAATCCAAATCCTCTAATGCATTTTTTAAACTAAGTTGTGCATAACTTTGTTCACGTTCTACCTCTATTAATAAATCTACGATTTGTTCTCTAACTGTTTTCATGAAAGAAATCCTTTCTTTTTACATTTCATGTCATAAACTACCATTACATTTATACTATAATGGCCCTAGAAATACAAGACTCATGTACTTTTAAGTCGTCCTAAAGTACATACTACTTGCAAAAAAGGATGCTATCTAAATGATAGCACCCCCTCTATTATCTTAGTCATTTCTTCTATTACTAATCATCATTAAACGAATCAGTGATAAAACAGATGCCATGGCTGCTGCTACATAAGTTAATGCAGCTGCATCTAAGACTTTCTTTGCGCCTACTAATTCCTCACTTGTTAGCATTCCGCTACTTTCTAGTGCCACTAATGCTCTTTTTGACGCATTAAATTCAACTGGTAATGTCACAATAGCAAATAATGTGGTAATCGCAAATAAAACAATTCCAAAATCCACCAAAAAGGACATACTCCCAAAAATTAACCCTAAAAAGATAAGCGGCATAGACAAACGACTTGCAAAATGTGTTACTGGGTAAATCGTATGTCTAAAACGTAAAAACGCATAATGATGTGCATCTTGAATCGCATGACCGCATTCATGAGCCGCAACACTAATTGCAGCTATTGAATCTACACCATAAACACTTTGAGAAAGTGCTAAGGTTTTATTGACTGGATCATAAAAATCTGTCATTGAACCCCTTACAGGTTGAATCGGAACATTGATATTATTCATGGCAAGAATACGTTTAGCCGCTTCTTCACCTGTATATCCAGATAAAGCACGCTTCTTTGAATACAACTGAAAAGCATTTTGTACTTTGACACTTGCACAAAATGGAATAATCATCATAGCTAATGTAATTAATAATAATTTACTATCGCCACCAAACCCATAATAATAATATGGCATAGTTTTCACTCCTTCATTAAATGCCTAATACTGTTCCTTCTTCAAGGGTATTCCCTTTAATATATTCAGAAACAGGCATACGTCTCTTATTTGGCATTTGAATCTCCTGAATGAGCAGTGCACCATCAGAAGTTTTTACTAAAATACCTTCTTTGCTTACTTCTAATAAACTACCTGCTTCTCCTTGATAAGTTTCATGACTTGGAACTGCTTTCCAAACCTTCATGACTTCACCTTTATAGTAAGTGTAGCCACCTGGCCATGGATTTAAACCTCTAATTTTTGCATCAATATGGCTTGTTGTTTCTTGCCAATTAATTTCACCTAAGCTTTTTTGAATCATTGAAGCATAAGTTGCTTCTTCTGAATTTTGTTTCTCACGCTCTTTGCCACCTGCTAAAATCAGCGGGAATGCTTCTTTAAGGGCATTTGCACCTACAATTTTCATTTTATCATGTAGTGTTTCATAGGTATCATCTGCTTCGATTGGCATTTCTCTCTTAAGGAGCATATCCCCTGTGTCCATACCTTTGTCCATGTACATAATGGTAACACCTGTTACTTTTTCTTCATTTAAAATCGCCCATTGAATTGGTGCTGCACCTCTATATTTTGGCAGAAGTGAGCCATGAATATTGATACATCCATATTGTGGGATATTTAAAATGCTTTCAGGAAGAATTTGTCCAAATGCTACAACTACAATAACATCCGGATTTAAAGATTGTATGTGCTCAAAGAAAGCTTCATCACCTTTAATACGTTCTGGTTGAAGTACTGGTAAATCGTGTGCAAGCGCCACTTCCTTAACTGGTGGCATGCTTTGTTTTTTACCGCGTCCTTTTGGTTTATCTGGTTGTGTGACAACCGCACTAATTGTATGTCCCTCTTCAATCAACATCTCTAATGTTGGAACTGCAAAGTCTGGTGTTCCCATAAATACAACGTTCATTTTTTCACCTCTATTTTCTAACGTATTATTCTACTTCAAATACGCCGCCTTCTACTAAATCTACATATAATCTACCATCTAAGTGATCGTTTTCATGAAGCATTGCTCTTGCCATAAGCTCTGTACCTTCTATTTCAAACGCATTTCCATGACGGTCTAATGCACGCATTTTTACAAAGTTTGGTCTTCTTACATTACCATATTTGTTTGGTACACTAAGACATCCTTCTTCTCCAAATTGTTCACCTTCTGTTGTCACAACTTCTGGGTTGATGAATTCAATCAAACCTTCACCAATATCAATCACAAAAATTCTTTTTAAAATACCAATTTGAGGTGCTGCAAGTCCTACACCATTTTCTTCATACATTGTATCAGCCATATCATCTAATAAAGCCCATAATGACTCATCAAATTTTTTTACTTCTTTTGATACTTTTCTTAGTACTTCATCTTCCTCAGTTCTTACTTTTCTATATGCCATAATAGCCTCCTAATTATTATATCATTGCTTGTGGATTCATATCCCACTGTATTTTAACTCCACTTACTGTTTCATTTGCATAAAACTTATTTAAGCAATATTTGCCGTAAATGAGGAGTTTATCTCGCTTATCACCTATGACTAAAAGGCGCCACCTATATTCATCACCTATTTTAGAAATAACCCCGCTACTTGGTCCAATCACCCTAAAATGATTTTGACCTCTGTCACTATAATACCTAAAATATTGTGTCATCAAATGAATGGTTCGAATCACTTGACCTTCATCTGTACCTACAACTAAAACAGAAAAAATATGGGTATATGGTGGATACCCCATACACTTTCTATTAGCAAGCTCTTGTTCATAGAAGAGTTCACCTTTATTATACTTTACCACGTCCATGATAAAATGTTCTGGATTGTAAGTTTGTATAATAACTTTACCTTTATTTTCACCACGGCCTGCTCTTCCCATCGCTTGTGTTAAAAGCTGGTATGTGCGTTCGTTACTTCTAAAGTCTTGCATAAACAAAGATGCATCCGCAGATAAAATTCCTACTAATGTAACCTCTGGGAAATCATGTCCTTTTGCAATCATCTGCGTTCCAATCAGGACATTTATTTCTCTTCTTCTAAAGGCATCTAAAATCTTGCGATGCCCTTCTTTTCCTGTGGTGGTATCCGTATCCATTCTACCTACACCATATTCACCAAAGCATTCATTAATATAAGCTTCTACTTTCTCTGTCCCACTTCCAAAATAACGAATATGCCTTGAACCACATTGCGGGCACACTTCTGGTACTGGCTCTGTTTTACCACAGTAGTGACATTGTAAACTTTGTGTAGAAGAATGATAAGTTAATGATACATCACAATGTTCACATTTTAACACATATCCGCAACTTCTACAATTAATAAACGTAGAATGTCCCCGTCTATTGATTAGTAACATAACCTGCTTATCTTGTTTAAGTGTTGCTTCGATTGCACTATAAAGTTTTTTACTAAGTACGGTATGGTTGCCATTACTCAATTCCAAACGCATATCCACAATATCTACTTCTGGCAAGGTCGCCCCACCTATACGCTTATCTAACCTCAGTAAATCATAGGCACCATTTTGCACTTCATAATAGGTTTCCATACTTGGTGTTGCCGTAGCCAAAAGCACTTGTCCTAAATGATAACGCATACGTTCTTTGGCAATATCAATAGCATGATATTTAGGGTCCACTTCTGATTTGTAACTTGAATCATGGGCCTCATCAATTACAATAAGCTTTAGATTAGGTAGGGGCATAAAGACAGCACTTCGTGGTCCAATGACGATTGAAAGTTCGCCTGCTTTGGCACGCATATAGATACGTTGTCTCTCTTTTGCATTCATTCGGCTATGCGTTAGGGCAACACGATTACCAAAACGCTCTTCAAACCTTGCAAGTGTTTGAGAGGTAAGTGCAATTTCAGGAACCAACACAAGTGCCGTTCCACCCTTCTCTAATATATTTTTAATTGCATGTAAGAAAACCTCTGTCTTTCCACTTCCTGTTACACCTTGAAGCAATACCGTTCTATATACATTCGCTTCTTCTATAGCCTGCATATAGTCCACTGCTGCTTGTTGCTCATCATTCAGCATCTTAAATGCATTATAACAAATTGGATCATCTACCCAAATAATTTCTTCCTCATAAATTTCAACAATAGCCTTTTGAATCAATGTTTTTAGAGAGGATTTACTCATCTCTTCTTGGTTTTCTAAACTTTTAGCAGATACACTGCCATGTTCTCTCAAATAGTCTATAATCCATTGTTGCTTTTTAAAACTTTGCTTATGCTTATTGGATTCATAGTATATTTTCACTTTAAGTGCATCTTCATTCAATTTATACACTTTTTCATGGGTAGGTGCCTTACTAATTGGATTATCCTTTAACCCTGGTGGCAACACCACATCAAAAGCTGCTGCATAGCTAGTGCCATAATAACGTACGACAAATTGCACAATCTCCAATTGTTCACTTGTTAATAAAGGCTCTTCATCAATTAACTCACCAATTGCTTTGAGTCGATATTTTTGTGGCTCTATATTTTCCATCAAGCTCACAACGTACCCAATCTGTTGGCGACTTCCTCTACCAAAGGGTACTTTCACACGTTGCCCTATTTTTAACTTATTTTTTAAGCTATCTGGAACAATATACGTAAAGGGACGATCAATCTCACTTACTGTTGCAAATTCTATAATAATACCTGCATAGTTTATCATTAATTCCTCCCCTTTCTTTTCAAGGTAATGTCAAGTTTGACATTACTTTTTAAATTTAAATATCATATATATCAAGGGTTTATACTATTTTTTGCAATAAAAATAGCGATATCCCCTATTTCTAAGTTATAATTGAGTCTCCTACAACAACAAATACAACTAG
>JAGAVZ010000126.1 GCA_017941635.1 Cellulosilyticum sp. | reverse complement strand
CGACGGTATTTCATACACATTCTCATTAGTACCATCAACACTTGGTAACAATGAAGAAGACCGTGTACGCAACATGGTAGGTATCTTAGATGGATACTTTGGACAAACAGGTCAACACATCAACGTAAACGTTCTTAACAAAGAAGTATTACTTGACGCAATGGATCACCCAGAAAAATATCCACAACTCACAATTCGTGTATCAGGTTACGCAGTAAACTTCATTAAGCTTACAAGAGAACAACAATTAGATGTTCTTAGCCGTACTTTCCACGAAAGAATGTAATTAAATTATTCTCTAATAAGTATTTGTAAAAACAAATAAAACTTGAGATAATGTAACTTAAAATAAAATTTGGTTGAATTCATTTTATCTGCAAAATAAATGACCAAATTAGTAAATGCAAATACACCTTATATCTAATGACAAATTTTTAGATATAAGGTGTATTTTTGTATAAAAAGTAAGTTGAAATTTCCCTTTATTTATATTAAATGCATATTTATTAGTTTTGCAACGACAAAATAAGTGTGAATTATGCATAAAAATAAAGTATATGAATAATAAGTTTGACTAATTATTTTTAATATTATATTATTTAATGAATAATATAATAGAGGTTAAATAGTGAAAGAGGGAGATTGAAATGAAAAAAATAAGTAAAGTATTAACAATATTAATGGCTATGTCTTTAAATATTGCAGCTATGGGATGTGGAAGTGGTACATCACAAGTAAGCACTAATGGGGCTGAAAGCGCAAATACAAAAGAAGAAAATCTTGCAGATTCAAAAGAGGTAGACAGCAAAGAGAACTATAAAATTGGGATTATCCAATTAGTAGAACATTCAGCACTGGATGCAGCACGTGAGGGATTTATTGATGGTCTTATAGAACTTGGCTATGAAGAAGGAAAAAATGTTACATTAGATTATCAAAATGCACAGGGAGATCAATCTAACTGCCAAACAATTGCAAGTAAATTAGTTAATGATCAAGATGATTTAATTTTGGCTATTGCTACACCAGCAGCACAAGCTGTTGCCAATACAACAAAAGATATTCCAATCTTGGTTACAGCAGTAACAGACCCTGCTGATTCTAAGTTAGTAGTATCAAATGAAGTACCAGGAGGCAATGTAACAGGTACATCTGACCTAACACCAGTAAAAGAGCAAATAAATCTTATTCCAGAAATTATGCCAGAGGCAAAAAAAGTAGGGATTGTATATTGCTCAAGTGAAGCCAATTCAAAATTTCAAGTGGAACTTGCAAAAGCTGAGGCAGAGGCTTTAGGTCTAGAAGTAGTTGAAGGTACAGTATCTAACTCTAATGAAATTCAACAAGTGGTACAATCATTAGTAGGAAAAGTAGATGTTTTATATATTCCTACAGATAATATGTTAGCAGCAGGAATATCTACAGTTGTAGGGGTAACAACACCAGCTAAGATTCCAGTAATCTGTGGTGAAGAAAGCATGGTTACCAAGGGTGGAACAGCAACATATGGTATTAACTACTATGACTTAGGAAAATTAACAGCTAAGCAAGCAATTTCTATCTTAGTAGATGGTAAGAATCCAGCTGAAATGCCTATTGAGTATTGTAGTGATTGTAATCTTGTACTTAATGAACAAGCAGCAGCTGATATGGGCATTACATTACCACAGAATTTACTTGATAAAGCAAGTAAATAGGAGGCATATTTATGGACATTAATATTATGGCAATCGTCATGTCAGTTCAAGGTGCTATATCACAAGGGGTGTTATGGGGCCTTATGACATTAGGCGTATATATTACATTTAAAATACTTAATTTTGCAGATATGAGTGTGGATGGTAGTTTTGCATTAGGTGGAGCGGTGAGTGCTATTCTTATTGTAAAAGGAATGAATCCATGGTTATCACTTATTCCAGCTGTTTTAATGGGAATGCTTGCTGGAGGTGTAACAGGTGTTTTACATACAAAGATAAAAATTCCAGAGATTTTAGCAGGGATTTTAACTATGATTGCATTATATTCTATTAATATTCGAATCATGGGGCAGGCAAATACCTCTTTATTAGGTGAAGACACGGTGATTACTTCATTAAGTGGCATAAGTAGAGCTTCAACTAATACACTTGCTTTAGTTATTGGAATTATTGTTTCAGTACTTGTCATTGTTATTTTATATTGGTTCTTTGGCACGGAAGTAGGTAGTGCACTTAGAGCAACAGGTAATAATGAATACATGGTACGTGCACTAGGGGCCAATACAGATACTATGAAAATTATTGGACTTATGTTAGGTAATGGATTAGTAGCGCTTTCAGGCGCATTTGTTGCACAAAGCCAAGGATATGCAGATGTTGGAATGGGACAAGGGACGATTGTAATAGGTCTTGCATCGATTATTATTGGTGAAGTGGTATTTGGAAATCGCTTTAACTTCGCTTATAAACTAGCAGCTGTTGTAGGTGGTTCAATTATTTATCGTATTATTATTGCAGTAGTACTTCAATTAGGTATGAAATCAACAGACCTTAAACTACTAACGGCCGTAATTGTTGCTTTTGCTTTAGCAATGCCAGTGGTATCAAAAAAGGTAAAAGGTATATTGAGTATTTTGTTTGTAGTCTTTATGTTTCTAATGACGAGAGGAGTGTAGGATATGCTAAAAATAAGTGGAGTAACAAAGACATTCAATGCAGGAACCATCAATGAAAAACGAGCACTTAATGGCATTGACCTACACTTAAAGCCAGGGGATTTTGTAACCATTATAGGGGGTAATGGTGCAGGAAAATCAACAATGCTTAATATGATTGCAGGTGTTTATAGTTGTGATACGGGTTCTATTATATTAGCAAATGAAGATATTACAACTCAGCCAGAGCATAAGAGAGCCAAACTCCTTGGAAGAGTTTTTCAAGACCCTATGCGCGGAACTGCCGCAGATATGGAAATAGAAGAAAATTTAGCAATGGCTTATCGTAGAGGCAAAAGAAGAGGACTGGGTTGGGGCGTTACGAAAGTAGAAAAGTCACTGTATATTGAAAAACTTAAGATGTTAGATTTGGGACTTGAAAATCGAATGACTTCCAAAGTAGGTTTACTTTCGGGAGGACAAAGACAGGCACTTACCCTTTTGATGGCAACACTTCAAAAGCCTCAGCTTCTATTATTAGATGAACATACTGCTGCATTAGATCCAAAGACAGCTCATAAGGTACTTAGTATTACAGAACAAATTATTAATGAACAAAATCTTACAGCCTTGATGGTGACACATAATATGAAAGATGCTATTCGTCTAGGAAATAGGCTCATTATGATGCACGAAGGTAGAATTATTTATGATGTAGAAGGCGAAGAAAAGAAAAATCTAAAAGTGGCAGATTTACTTAAGAAGTTTGAAGATGTAAGTAATGGTGAATTTGCAAACGATAGAATGCTATTAGCTGATTAGGGTCTTCTATGAAAATTTCATAATGAATTTCTCATGAAATTTTAATCTAGACTTAAATATCTTCTCATTTAGTAACTCTATACTATAATCATCAAAAAGATAGTGTAAAGGGGAGAAGGAAAGTGGAAGGTACGAATAATAAGGCAAAATATATATTAGCCATGCTATTAATTGCAATAGGTGTTTCAAGTATTTTAAATCAAATTTTTGGATGGAATCTATTTAGGTTTATAGATTTAGGTGGAATGTTTGTTTTAATTCCTGGTTTATGGTTTGAGTATTTATACTTCTCAAAGCATCATTCACCTGGTGTGCTAGTACCTGGTGGTATTTTAACAACGATTGGGGTATTAACACTTATTGAATCCAATACATTTCCAATGATAGGAAATTATATTGATTCATTATATATCATGGCACCAGCTGTAGGATTGTTCCAACTCTATGTACATGATAAACGTGATAAAGGATTATTAATACCAGTTGTTATTTTAACACTGATTGCTTTAATGGATTTTATTTCTGAGATTGTAGGAGATATTTTCAGTTTCATAGATGCTTCTATTGTTTGGCCAATTATCCTAGTTATTATTGGAGTAAGCCTTTTAAGGGGGCGCTCTCAAGAAACTAAAGAAAAAGAAAGATTATAATAGTAAAGCGTTTAACTACACAAAGCCTATCTTAAGAATCTATACTTTCTTAAAGATAGGCTTTACCGCTGAACGAGATATTAAAATGATATGAAAACAAAGGGATTTTAAGTATAATGAAATAGAATAAGATAAAGCAGGTAAAGGTATAGAGAAACGGAGGGACGAGCGTGCAGTGTGAATATTGTGGGAGAGCACTTAAACCAGATGATTGGCAATGCCCAGGGTGTGGTGCACCAGTTGAGAAGAATAAGAAGACTAGTAAGGAACAAGAAAGAACAAGTGAGGAAAAGCATGTACACCAAGAAACAACTATAGAAATAAATCCCCAAAAGGGTAATACAGTTTATAGAAGTAGTGTAGGTGCATGGTTAAGTCGAGCTGATTATGGTGGTTTTCTTAGAAGAACGATAGCATTATGGATTGATTTAATTGTCGTTGGCTTTATTTTTGCAGTAATTGATTCAGACGAGTTATATATGCTTTTATATTGTATCTATGAAATTATTGGAACTTCTTATATTTTTAAAGGTACTACCATTGGTAGAAAAGCCATGAATATTCGAGTTGTTAATTCACACTATGAGCCGCTTACATTGGGGCAAGCTGTTATAAGATTAGTGTGTAAAGGTATTTCAACCATTAGTATGGGAATAGGATTTTTGATGATTATTTTCACAAAGAAGAAACAAAGTTTACATGATCGCTTATGTGAAACATATGTTATTAGAATAAGAAGATAGTTTATGAAGGATAAGTGTTTAGGTTAAGGTCTTAAACACTTATTTTTGTTATAGAAATAAATATGAGGTTGGATGAAAAAATAAAAAGTTGTAGACTCAAACTAGAGAATCAGTAATGAAATAGATTTATAGGAAGTAGGTGGAGTATATGAAAGTAAAAGATATATGGATTAAAGATAAACAATATCAGCTTGTAAGTGATTTTAGAGATGATGAAGAGATGAGAGAAAAGTTTTACCAACTTCCAAAGGAATTTTTTGGTGTAGATTTTAAAGCTTGGTATGAATTAGGCTGTTGGGGAGAAGGGTATAATCCACACTGTTTATTATATCAGGGAGAAGTTGTATCAAATATAGGGGTGGCACATCAAGAGTATATAATAGATGGACAAATTAAGAAAATCATTCAATTAGGTAGTGTGGGAACATGGAAACAATATAGAGGAGAAGGTTTGTCACGCTGTTTAATGGAATATGTGATTCAGAAATATAAGAATGAAAATGATGCCATTATACTATTTGGAAATGATAGTGTAGTAGAGTTTTATCCTAAATTTGGATTCAAAAGTACTAAAGAATATTGTGCAGTAAGATATATAAATCTTATGGATCT
>JAGAVZ010000125.1 GCA_017941635.1 Cellulosilyticum sp. | reverse complement strand
TTAGGACTTCGCCCAGATGTAAATGGCTTAAAATTGGAGCCAGCTATTCCAAGTGATTGGAAAGGCTTTACAATGGATAAAGTATTTCGTGGTAAGAAACTTCATATTCAAGTAGAAAATCCAAATGGTGCTGAAGGTGGCTATAAAGCATGTTACTTAAATGGTGAAAAATTAGAAAGTAACTATATTCCAGCAGAAATACTTCAAGCAGAAAATCAAATTAGATTAGAAATGTAAAAGTAAAAGACCTTGATGAGAAAATGTATAGGGTATCATCTCATCAAGGTCTTTTTGTGTGTGACATTTGATTAAAAAAGTATTGATAGATAAACCAGTTAAACACTGTATTTGTTCATAGTATGTTTTGAGCATTTCAAGATAATAGATCATGTATCCATATAAGATAAAAGTGGTCTATCTATATACATAGAAGAAGAACTTACCTGGATAGTTGTCTTAATATAAAGAAAATTGTTGGAGCGTGGAGAAGAATATGTTAGCATAGAGTAAGAAGGCTCAATCAAGAAAGGTATAAGTATTAAACTCAAATGAGAACAAAAATGGGGGCGAGTGATCATGGCAGATTTTAATATTGTAGATTTTGGTGCAGTAGCAGATGGAAAGACAAATTGTAGGGAAGCTATTCAAAAAGCAATTGATTTATGTACAGTTCAAGGGGGCAGAGTGATTGTACCAGAAGGAAGGTTTTTAAGTGGGACATTACAGTTAAAAAGTAATGTACATCTTTTTCTAGAAACAGGTGCAGTATTAATCAGTAGTATTTGTGAAGAAGATATTATAGATGTCACCAAAGACTTTAAAGATGACAATAAAGAAGTGGGTTGGGAAGGCGGTTGTTTTTTATGCGCCTTTCATGAAGAAAATATTAGTATTACAGGACATGGTATTATTTATGGACAAGGGGATAAAATCTTCTTTGATGACAATGCTGACGGGGGATTTCACGAATGTCCTAAAAACGGTCAAGCTTTTAGACCACGTACTACTTTCTTTGAAGATGTGAAGCAATTAACTGTAGAAAATGTGACCTTTAGAGATGCTGCTTTTTGGACGTTACATATGGCGGGTTGTGAAAATGTACTGATTCATCAAGTAAGGATTTTCAATGATGAGCGTGGTGCCAATAATGATGGGATTGACCCAGATAGTTGTAAAAACGTGGTCATTAGTAACTGTATCATTAAAGCAGGGGATGATGCAATCGTCGTCAAAAATACAGCGCCTATGGCGGCTAAATATGGGAGCTGTGAAAATATTGTGATTAGTAATTGCATCTTATATTCTCATGACTCAGCACTAAAAATTGGAACAGAAACAGCTAAGGCCATTCGTCATGTGGTGTTAAGTGATTGTGTGATTCGAGATTGTTCTAGAGGCATTGGGATTTGGGTAAGAGATGGTGGCGTGATAGAAGATATTCATATTCATCATGTCACCGGCAATACAAAGCGTTATGCAGACTGTCCACAAAGAATTGATTTTGCACCAAGATGGTGGGGAAAAGGAGAGCCTATTTTTGTCAGTGCAACCTACCGAAATGCAGAGCATAAATGGCCAGGTAAAATTAGAAATATCAGCTTTGACCATATTTATCTTAAATCGGAGTCGTGTATTTTTATAGCAGGGGAAGAAGATGCAAGAATTGAAAATGTATGGATAGATGATGTGATGCTAACTATGGAAAAACAAGGCACCCAGCCATCCGATTTATTTGATGAGCAACCTTCCGAGCGTCATGTATATTACCATGATATTCCTGTTGTGTATGCAAGGTGTGTGGATGGCATGGCGGTTAATGGAAGAGTGAGTTTAAATGCACCTTATACAATACAGAATACAAAATTAATGGAAATAGAAAATTGCAAGGAAGTAGAAGTGAACTTAAAAGGATATAAGTAATCTTTAAAACATGGAAAGGTCAAACAAAAGCCACGCGGCTCTTTTGTGGGACAGTTCCATGTTTTTCTATTAGATTCATAAAAAGCATGATATGATAACGACATGTGCTAGTTTATTTTAATTAAGATAGAGGATAAATATGGAAATTGTTAAAAGTATACTATCCCTATTGAAATTGAATACAAGTATATTTATCCAAATATTAGATGTTTAATCTGTCCAGTTGCTTGATTAC
>JAGAVZ010000124.1 GCA_017941635.1 Cellulosilyticum sp. | reverse complement strand
TACACTATCTTAACACTCTCTTACAAGGAGGTTTTGTCTTCTTCGGTGGACTCATTGGGGCATTGATATTCTTAATAGTTGCCGGACATTTACATAATATTGATTATAAAAAATACCTACAAAAAATTGTCTTTCTAATTCCTTTTGCGCATGCTTTCGGGCGTATTGGCTGTTTCATGGCAGGGTGCTGCTATGGTATTCCTTATAACGGCTTTGGTCATGTTGTATTCCCTAGCAATTCCTTTGCACCTTCTGGCATTCCATTATTCCCTGTCCAATTACTAGAAGCTCTTTGTCTCTTCATCTTAACTATCATTCCTTTCGCTGTGCTCAAGGCACAAAAATTTATGAAAAATGTTTAAGCCCCTATACCTTTGGCAATACTTTTAGTAAGTAAACAATTATACTACAGAGCACGGGAGGAGAATTGACGATTCCTCTACGGGAAATCCCGTATCTTAACATGTGCCGAATACTTTATCCAAGTACAAATAATTGTGCCATTGAGCACGTACACTAATCTTTGCATAAGCAAAGCCTTGTTTATTCTTAAGTATTCAGTCAATGATTGTTTGCTTTATTTTTTTGCCTAAAGGAGTGTTTAAATGCTTAAAATTGTATATCCTATTTGTTGTGGCATAGATGTTCACAAAAAATTTGTTGTCGCTACACTTGCCACTACTAACTCCAATAATGTTACAACCTATCAAACTAAGCAGTTTTCTACTTTTACCGATGATTTACTCAACCTAGCCTCTTGGCTTAAGGATAATAACTGCTCTGAAGTCTGCATGGAATCCACAGGTAAGTATTGGATTCCTATTTTTAATGTCCTCGAAACTTCTTGCCACATCATTTTAGCTAATCCTAAATATATTAAAGCTATTCCTGGTAAGAAAACAGACAAGAAAGATTCTATCTGGATTGCTGATCTTCATAAACATGGTCTTGTTCGTAGCAGTTTGATTCACCCTAAGCCTATTCGTGATCTTAAAGATGTTGTACGTTATAGACGTAAACTTGTTAGTATGCGTTCTAGTGAAAAAAATAGAGTTCAAAACTCCCTAACTGTCTCTAATATCATGATTGCTAGTGTTGTTTCTGACACCTTCGGTAAATCTAGCTCTGCTATTATTAATCATATGATTTCTTCTCCTGAAGATACAAATTTTGACTACGAATCTTTACTTCATAAAAAACTTAAATCTAAAACCTCAGATATAGGACGCTCCATTGCCCATCATACACTTTCTGCTACACAAGCCTCCAAAATGTCTGTGGCTTTTAAGCACTTTGATTACATTAATGAGTGTATTGATTTAATGGATGAAACCATAGCAATTCTTGCATCTCCTTTTCAGAGTGAAATCAATCATATTTGTACCATTCCTGGTATAAAAGAGCTTGCTGCAACAACTATAGTTTCTGAAATAGGTGTTGATATGTCTAAGTTTGATAGTTCTAAACATTTATGTTCCTGGGCTGGGCTTACACCCCAAAATAATGAAAGTGCGGGCAAAAAGAAAAGTGTTCGTATCAGTAAAGCTGGCTCCTATCTAAAACCTCTCCTTGTTCAATGTGCCCTTGCAGCTATTAAAGATAAAGATAGTCCATTTCGTATTAAATATGAACGTATCAAACGGCGTCGTGGTCATAAGCGTGCCTTAATTGCAATCGCCAGAACCATGCTAACCTGTATTTACCACATGCTTTCTAAAGAAGAGGATTTTAATCATGAATTGTATTTAACCTCTGTAATTAAAGAACCTTCAGTTATCCCAAGTACTTATCAGCTCAATCAAGCCATTCTTTTATTACAACAAAACGGTTATACAGTAAATATTT
>JAGAVZ010000123.1 GCA_017941635.1 Cellulosilyticum sp. | reverse complement strand
TTCCATAAGAGAAAAATAAAGAACACATAAAAAGATAATAATAATAGCTGCAACAGCTGTTGCTAGAAGTGTCATAATATTTTCTTTTAATGTAAACTCATGCATAGTTGTCAAGCCTGTAAACATTAAGAATAAGAACCATAGTGTTCCTATTGTGCCAAAAGCAAATACTAAACTAGCCTCTTCCATAATTACAATGTTACTTAAAAGCATTGTAATGACATTAATAATAATTATTGGAAAGAGTGAATAGGCTACTAAAACATAAAGATCTTTAATCTTTGCTTTACCATTGTAAAGTGTAGATACACTCCAGTTACTTATCATGAATAAGAATAATGGTGCAACAGCTATGACAATAATCGCAATACTATTCATTTCAAATAATGGATTTTCATTCATAATAAATCCTGTATATTGATAACTTATAACTTGCACGATACTATAAAGTACAAGTAATAAAGTTGCTAAAAGCATATTACCTTTACCACGCCATTTAATTTCATAAAAAGCATCAAACGGGTGGAAAATTGTATACTTTAAGTATTTAAAATCTTCAATAAATTGTTTCATTTCAACCCCTCCTTATTTTCTTTGCTTTTTAAAATAGCGGTATTCAGAGTATGCAACGCCTACTACTACAAGGATCATACCTGCAAAAATCCATCCAAAATTCTCTTGAATCCATATACTACGATAACCATTAAAAGCTTTAGAATAATATTCTCGATTATTACCTAATTTGAAGTAATACATTGCTGTATCATAGTCTTCTTTCATAAGGTAAGATTTACCAATAGTTGTATACGCCATTTCAAAGTTTCCGTTGATACTAATTGCTTCTTCTAAAAGTTCTGTTGCTTTATCCCACTCACCGTTATAGTAAGCCTCAGATGCACGAAGTGCTAACTCACCAAATTGTGTTGGTTTATAAACATAAGCACATTTCATTTGTTTATCTGTTACAATAAGATTATCTCCCATCCATGCTAAGGATGTTGGGTCATTCAGTTCGCCTTTCATGAAACCTTTTTTGCCAAAGACATTCATAAGCTCCCCGTCAAAGTTGTAAATGAATACACGCCCATTATTTTTATCTAGAAGTGCATAAGTACCGTAATCTGTAAGTGCAATATCTACAAATTTACTTGGTGATTGTGTTACAACTAATTCCGTTTTGTCTATTAAGTCTCCACGTACTGGCCATGCCCCATTTTCACGAAGTACATTTTCACCTTTTGGATTTAATCTAAATACCATATCTTTTGCACTTGTGTCAAAAGTAGTCGCATAGATAAAGCCTTCATCATCAATTTCAATATTATTGAAAGATGGTGCTAAAACTTTTTGCATTTTTGCTTTTTGTTCTTCTGAAGCCATGTTTCTCCAGAAGTGATCCATTAAGTCTACTTTTGGCTTATTTACCCCAAAGTATCTTGTGAATTCACCTTCACTAGTAAGCTCTATAATCCCTTCGAATCCAGACTGTACAATAATATAAATTCTATTAATACGGTCTACCGCAATTTTAGAAGGTTTAAAGCTTGTTTGCCCTACCATATTATCTGGTTTATTAATAATACGTTTAAGGGTAAAATCTTTTTCATTTAAAATAACGATTCTCTCATTACCTGTATCTGCAATGTAGATTTCTTCGTTTTGTTCATGAATAAAGACACCCTCTGGGTTTTTTAAAGTAACTTGACTTTTTGTCTTAGGATCGATTGCAATCTTTCCTTCTGCATTACGTACAACTTTAATACTATTTATTAATTCAAACTCTGTATTAAAAACATTA